>JAICJW010000383.1 GCA_025928215.1 Chloroflexia bacterium
ACCGGCGGACTAATCTTGAAGTAACAATTCAAAAGGTACAAGTAACAAGCGGGTTTTGTGACCCTCTTGTTATTTGAACCTTTTGACTTTCGACTCGCGACTAATTGCGCATTGCTTGTTGCGTGTTTCTCCGTCTACAATGCTGCTGGTGCGGAGCAGAGTGGTCATACCACCGTACGCGGACTCAATGAGGAGGCATGCAGGCGATGGTCGCGAATATTGTGTTGGATCTGGCGCGGTTCGTCGGTCTGTTTGCCGCCGTACTCGCCATCATGTTTGTCTTCCCCTTCGTGATGATGGTCTTCTTCCGGCGGTTCTTCCTCGGCAATCCGGAGAAGGATCTGAACTCCATCCGTCGCGTCAAATAACCCGCCGCCTGTCGCGGATGTGCTTTATCGGCAGCGCGGCGCGCGAAGATCGGGGTGACCCTGCGGAGGGTCACCCCGATTCGTTGTCCAGATCGGCGCACAGACTACGTGTGTGCCTGCGGTTCGGTAGCGGTCGTGTGGCCCATATCACCGATCGCGCCACCAATCGCGCCAAAGATCACGCCCGCCGCAATCGCGACGAACGACCACCACAGCCCTTGATGGATGTTATTGGTGACATTCGCGGCTGCGGTCGTGCGGATCGCGGTATTGTGAACGTCCGTGAAGGTCGTGCCGAGCGTACCGAACATGCTCGCGCCGCTGCCGAGGGCGGATATGGTGACGATCAGCCCCAGGCTGAGGACGAAGACAAGAACGCCATTGATCCAGCCATTCCCTTCACCACGGACACCCGCGACCTTCGCCGCGACGAATCCGCCGATCAGGAAGGCGATAATCACGGTGCCAATCGTCCAGATGCCCGCGCCCACGCCATACTGATTGGTAGTGGCGGAGCCTGAGAAGACGTTCAGCACGTCTATCGCCATGCCGAAGAGAGAGGCGAATACGTAGAAAGTCAGCGCGCAGAGCGTCCCGGCGAAGACGCCCCCCCACTGGACATGGCTTCGGGGGAGGAGCATGGCCTCCGGGCGGCCAGAGCGCCATCCGCGCTCCGTCCCGGCCATCATCTGATCCGCTGGTTGTGTACCCATGACCGTTTCGGTCGTGGTGGTGTAGCCGCGTATTTCGGCGGCGCCTGGCGTGTTCCTCATCGCAGAACCTCCTTACAGAAAAGATAACCCGATGCCGCCGCGCCGGCATAATGAGAGCGCTCGTGGACTGGTAGATCCGGTTTTTTCTTGCGATGGTGGGCTTACGCTCGCCAAACGGATCATCTACTGTACGATCCGCTCTCACCCGTTGAGGGTGCATATCATGTGCCAGAAAAAAGCGAGGGTAAGACATCGCCTCTTTTGAGATTAATTATCTTTTCGTATGGGAACAAAAAGTATAAGCGCGTAGGTTACAGTCAGGAAAGCAAGAATCAGGCCAGCCGCTTTTCCATTCGCCAGAAGCCGGGGGCGTGGAAGAGGAGCCAGCCGACGATGCTCGGTGTCTGTCGTTGCACGCGCAATCCGCGTGAGAGATAGAGCGTCTGTGCCGCGCGGTTGTTCGCGGTCACATAGAGCGTCAGCCGTTGTTTGTGCAGCCCGCGCGCCATCTCCTCCGCAGCAATCATCAGCGCCCGCCCGACACCCTGCCGCTGGTATTCCGGCGCGACGCCGAGCACCTCGACGTACGCCTCGTCCGGCGCGGGCGCGGGGTCGGAAAGGAAACTGAGCACGACGAGCGCGCGCACCGTGCTCCAGAAGCCGACCGCCCGATAGAACATCCCCGCGACGCCGGAGACGAAACTCTTCTGCGTACTGACTGAGACGCTGCCAACCACCACAGCGCCAACGGTCGCGACAAAAACGTAGTTGCCTCGCCGCGTCATCTCCGCCGCGACGTACGGCGTCAGTGCGCGAATCGCCTTCTCCTCGGTGCCGAACGCCGGATGAAACTTGTCCTTGAATGCCCGTGCCACCACGCGCGCCACGCCCGGCGCGTCTGCCTGTACCGCCCGCCGCACAATCGGGAAGGGCTGCGGGCTGCGGGCTGCGGGCTGCGTCGCGTTGTCGTCGCTCATGGCTGTCGCTCTTGCCGTGTTAGGAATTCCGTGCCACATTCCTGCGGCACAGCATACTCTGTTCCGCCGAAACCTGCACAAAAAATCGGTGGGGAATCGCGAATCCCCACCGAAAGTGGAATGCTAATCTTTTCCTAGCCGACGATGTTCACCATCCGGCCCGGGACGACGATCACCTTTTTCGGTTCACGGCCGCCCAGATGTTCCTGGACGCGGGCGGAGGCCAGTGCCTGCGCGCGCAGCGCGGCCTCGTCCGTGCCGGGGGAGACGGTGAGGCGGTCGCGCACCTTGCCGTTCACCTGCACGGGAATGACAAGCTCCGGCTCTCTCGCCAGTTCCTCATCCCACGCCGGCCACGTCTGCTGGTGGACGCTGTACGGTTTGCCCTGTCGCTCCCACAGCTCCTCCGCCAGATACGGCATGACGGGCGCCAGCATCAGCGTCAGGACGCGGAGCGCCTCGGCATACTGATCCACCGTGAAGGCATCGCGGTTCGCGCCGACCCAGTTGGTATATTCCATCAGCGCGGCGATTGCGGTGTGGTATTGGTAGCCGTCCAGTTCCGCCGTCACCCGCTTGATCGCCTGATGCAGCGGGCGCATTTCCACTCCCGCCCCGCCGGTCGGCGCGGGCTCCGTGACCAATCGCCAGACGCGTTCCACATAGCGCGTCACGCCGACGAGGTTCATATCGCGGAAGTCGTTGTCCTGATCGAACGGCCCCATGAAGAGCATGTAGGCGCGGAACGCGTCGGCACCGATGCGGGCGATGTATTCGTCCGGATTGATAACGTTCCCGCGGGACTTGCTCATCTTCGCGCCGTCTTTGGTAACGAACCCGTGCAACCGCAGTCGCGTGAATGGCTCCTCGAACGGCAGATATCCCATATCGTGCAGCACCATCGTGACGAAACGGGCATACAGGTGATGCATGACGACGTGCTCTTTGCCGCCGAAGTACATATCCACCGGCAGCCATTGTTCGAGGCGCGCGCGGTCGAATGGGCGGTCGTTCCAATCGGTGCAGGGGTAACGCAGAAAGTACCACGCCGAATCGAGGAAGGTGTCCGACACGTCCGTCTCGCGCTCGGCAGGGCCGCCGCAGATCGGGCAGGTAGTGTTGACGAACGACGGGACGGACGCCAGCGGCGATTTCCCCGTGCCGGTCGGGTGGAAGTCCTCGACCTCCGGCAGCAGGACCGGCAATCGCTCTTCCGGCACCGGCACGATGCCGTCCTTCGGGCAATAGACAATCGGGATCGGTGGCCCCCAATACCGCTGGCGGGAGATCAGCCAATCGCGCAGCCGGTAGGTGACGCGCGGCTTTGCCGTACCCCCTTCCGCCAGCCAGGCGACAACGGCACGCTTTGCTTCGTCCGTTGGCAAGCCATCGAATTGACCTGAGTTCATCGCCGTGCCCGGCCCGGTGTACGCCGCGTCGGCAATGCCGGTGTCGCTCGCGACGACTTCAACGATGGGCAGGCCGAAGACGCGGGCGAACTCGTAGTCGCGCTCGTCGTGGCCCGGCACCGCCATAATCGCGCCCGTACCGTACTGCACCAGCACGTAATCAGCGATCCAGATCGGCACGCGCGTGTTCGTCGCCGGATTGATCGCGTAGGCGCCGGTAAAGACGCCGGTCTTCTCCCGCTCGGCGTTCGTTCGCTCGATCTCCGTCGCGTTCCGGGCACGGGCGACGTATGCCTCGACTGCATCATGCTGCGCGGGGGTCGTAATCGCCTCGACGAGAGGGTGTTCGGGGGCCAGCACAACATAGGTTGCGCCGAAGACCGTATCGGGCCGCGTCGTGAAGACCGGGATCGGCTCGCCGGTTTCCGCAACGGCGAAAACCAGTTCGGCGCCCTCGCTGCGCCCGATCCAATAGGATTGGCGGCGCTTACTCTCCTCCGGCCAGTCCAGTTTTTCCAGGCCATTCAAGAGGCGGTCGGCGTAGTCGGTGATCTTGAAGAACCACTGCGTCAGTTCCCGCTGCACGACGAGGGTGCCGCACCGCTCGCAGCGTCCGTCAATCACTTGCTCATTCGCCAGCACGGTGAGGTCCTTCGGGCACCAGTTGACCGCCGCTTTCTTGCGCACCGCCAGCCCCGCCTTATAGAGTTGCAGGAAGAGCCACTGCGTCCAGCGATAGTAATTGGGCTGGCTGGTATCAACGGAGTGCGCCCAGTCGAACATCGCGCCGATGCGGCTCAGTTGCTC
>JAICJW010000568.1 GCA_025928215.1 Chloroflexia bacterium
ACGCGCTGCTCGCCACGAATACTGATCGAGCGGGGCGATGAGCGCGCCGTATGTGATGGCCGCCGGGTTCGCGCTACGCGACGACGCCGGGCGGCTTCTGATCGTCCATCAGGCATACGGCGATCGGGTCTGGGATTTCGTTGGCGGTGGCGCGGAAGCAGGCGAATCCCCGGAGGAGACCGCCATCCGCGAGGCGAAGGAGGAGATCGGCCTGACCGTCGAGCCACGCGGCCTGATCGGCGTCTACTTCAACCGGCTGGATCATCGGCTCATCTTCATCTTCAATGGCACAGTCACCGGCGGCACGCTCGCGCTACAACCGGATGAGATCACCGAAATCGGCTGGTTTGGCCCCGACGACAAGCCGCGACTCAATGCCTGGAAAGCGCAACAGGTCGCCGATGTCTTCGCCTGGACGGGCGAGGCATTCCTGCGCACGCGTGAATAGCTATCGCTCGTGTTCACTACCTTACCCTCCGCATTGATACTTTCCGTGGCACGCCCTCTGCATACTCGTGTAGCGTGGCGTGCAGTATTCGGGGCAAAGGAGGCGAAGTCATGGCGGCGAAGGTACGTTTCGAGGACCTCAAGCAGGAAGTCGCGATGAAGGCGGAAGAGAGTGGCACGCTGCCAACCTCAGTCAACGTCAACGGTACGCAGTACACCCTTCAGATGCCGGTCGAGACGAAGATGAGCGCGATGCAGGTCGTCCGCGATCCCGCACGGCTCGATGATTTACTCGATCAGGTCACATTTGTTGGCACGGACGGCTCCGAAATCCACGCGTAAGCGGCACCTGACGCGACGCACACCGCGCGGTACAAGGGAAGCGTGGCCCGGCGCGGGTCACGCTTTTTCGTGGGAAGGACCGCCCGCCGCATGACCGTAATATCCCCCGCGCCCCCTCGCACCGCGCCGACACTCACCGTCTATCATGACGCGCAAAGCGCCACGCCCCTTCTGACCTTGCCGCTCGATGAGCCACCGATGTACACCGATGATCCAGAGAGTGCGACGGTGCGCCGCCGGATCGAGGGATTGATCGCACATGAGGCGCTGCCGCCCGGTTGGGAGGGGGATCGCGGCGCGCTGAAAGACCTCGGGCGGCTGCTTGCGGCGACGTACTCCGTCACATTCACCGAGCGCGGCCAGGAATACCGCATCCCTAAACCGCGCGCGGCGCTCGGCTGGTTCTTCCGCGCCAGTCTGCGCGGCAATGTCCCGCTGACCATCGCCGCGCTTGTGATCGCGCTGCTTGGCACGCTACCGATTGCCTTCCGACAGCCCGCGCTCCTGACCGGCGAATGGGTGGTCTTTATCGGCGTGATGCTGTCGCGCGTCTATTACCCACCGTGGTCGCGCCTCGCGCTCGTCCTGCCGGAAGACGACGCGCCCGGCGAATATCGCATGCTCGCCCTCGCGCGCTACGATCTCCGCCTCGCCCCCTTGATGCGGCGGCGGACGTGGGCGGTCGCGCCGCGTCGCTTCTTCCTCTGGGTCGGCATGGTGATCCTCGGCGGGGTGCTGATCGGCGTCGCCCTGCCCCACGCGCGGACGGTCTATCAATCGCTCGCCTTTGGCTGCCTCGTTCTCCTGCTGCCCTTTATGCAGATCGTGCGCGGTTGGATCGGCGACCGTAAATATGTCCTCTTTGAATCGCTCCTCGACGACTATGATTCGCTCCCGCGCTACAACCCCGCCGTGGACGAGTTCATCCGCCATGTGATCGCCGAGCCGGAAAAGGCGGTGATCGCCGAGGAACTCTTCCAGACGGTCGGGCCAGATTCGCCCTTCGCCGCTGAGGCGGATCATCGCCCGGTCGAGACGACCTTCGCCGCCCGGAAAGTGACCGCCGCCGCGACCGGCCCGCTCGGCCGGGTCCGCGATGCCGCCTTTGGCCGGACGCGGCGACTCTCGTAGCGCGACGCTTCCCTGAAATGTAAAGCGTTGTGCGGAAGCAAATTGTGGTGAAGCAGGGTTCAGCCTG
>JAICJW010000187.1 GCA_025928215.1 Chloroflexia bacterium
GATGGTGTCGCCGTCCCGCTCGATCCGCGCGACGAAGCGGTCGGCGTCGTTCCACGGCAAGACGATCGTGTCGTCCGTGCTGCCGATCATCCCGGCGGATTCGGCGGTTGGCGGCGCGTCCGGCGTGGCGAGGGGCACGCGCTGGTTGTACATGAAGGCATCGTACAGGCCGTGGAAATGCCCCTCGAACTTGACGATGCGCCGCCGACCCGTGTAGGCGCGGGCGACGCGGACGGCGAGCATCGGCGCCTCCGTTCCGGCGGTGGAGAAGCGGGAGCGTTCCGCGCTGGGGATGCAAGCGGCGAGCATCTCCGCGAGGCGGGCATGCTCCTCCGTCTCGCTGCCGGTGAGCAGGCCGCGCTCCACCGCCTCGATCATCGCCGCCTGGACGGCGGGATGGCGGTGCCCGAGCAGCGCCGCGCCATTGCCGAGATTGAAATCTATGAACCGCTGCCCATCAGCGTCGTAGAGATACGGGCCGTCGGCGCGCTCCATGTAGACCGGATGGCCGACTGCCATATTGATCCGCGCCGTCGCGGAGACGCCCCCGGCGAGCACGGCGTCCGCCCGCGCGAACCGTTGCTGATGCGCCGCGAGGGTATGGATCGTTCCGGTCATCGTCGGCTGCTCCCTTCGTCGCCCCGCGGGGCCTGCCATCCCATCGTGAACGCGGATCAGTATGCCGGATCGGGGTCCGTCCGGATCGGGAAATGCTGGCCTCTGCTCGGCGTCGCCACTTCGAAGACGATGTTGTTCGGATCGGAGAAAAAGAACGAGCGCGACGGCCCGCGCTCGACGATCTCGGAGCGGTTGTCCACGCCGTGCTCGCCGATCCATTGATACCAGGCATCGAACGCCGCGTCGTCCTCGACGTGGAAGCAGACATGATCGAGTGAGCGCCCGGTACTCGGCAGCGTCGCGTCTTTGTAGGCCGGCAGCTCGGCATCCGGGAACTCGAAGAAGGCAAAGACGGTGTTCGGCGCGACGGTGATAAAGTAGTGCCGCTCGTTGCCGGGGCGGTCCAGCCGGTGGCCCATCGCGACCTCACTACCGAGCACATCGCGATAGAAGGCGACCGTCTTCTTCATGTCGTTCGTGACGACCGCGACGTGATGGAGCGCCACGAAGGGAGAGGGAAGGCCGTCCCGGTCCGCTGCTTCGTGTCCGCTTGGCCGTGTGTGTCGCGTCGTTGCCATCGAAATCTCCTTGCGCGTACGAACTTCCATTGCGCCATCGTATTCCTGGTGGTGCAGGCTGAAGCCTGCTCCACCAATCCATCTACCGCTGCGTAATCTTCGGAATCACTTCCTCCGCAAGGCGTGCGACGATTCCCGCCGGGAAGGGCGGGCGCAGGTTGAGGATGAGGTGCGTCGCGCCGATGTCCACGAATGACTGTGCTGTTTGCGCCGTTGTGTTGAGATCATCGTAGGTGACGGGAATCTGGACGGAGTACTCGATCGCGTCGGGATCGCGCCCGACCGTCGCGCAATGCTCCCGCAAGACGCTCACTTTGTGCTGGAAGACCTCGGTGGATTGCGCGGTCGCGTTCCAGATGTCCGCATGCTTCGCCACGACGCGGAGCGTCAACTGCTCGCCGCTGCCGCCGATCGTGATGGGCGGGTAGGGCTTCTGCACGGGCTTCGGCTCACTGCGGGCATCGTGGAGCTGATAATACCGGCCTTCGTACGTGGTGAGGTGTTGCGTGCAGAGCGATTTGTAGATCTCGCAGGCTTCGTTGAGCCGCCGGATGCGCTCGCCGGGTTGGTAGAGCGGGATACCCATGCTGGTATGCTCGTATTCGTTCCAGCCCGCGCCGATGCCGAAATCGAGCCGCCCGCGCGAGATGATATCCGTCGTGATGGCGATTTTGGTCAGGACGGCGGGGTGGCGATAGGTGTTGCCCGTCACCATCAAGCCGAGGCGCACGCGGCTCGTTTCGACGGCGAGCGCGGCGAGCGTCTGCCATCCCTCAAGGCAGGGGCCGTCCAGATGCCCATTGATCGGCGAGTAATGGTCAAAGAGCCATGCGTGCTCGATGACGGGGATGCTGTCGGCTTCCTTCCAAACCGTAACGATCTCGTCGTAGGTCGTGTCCTGTGGCGCGGTCTTGATCCCGAATCGTAGTGGTCGTGCCATGAACATGCTCCTCCATTTCCAACCAACATCGTCACGAACCGATTAAACCACGAATGCTGCCCCGCGGGCACCCGTCCACCAGGAAAAATGCCTCCACCTGCGCCCGTCCGTATCTTATCGGGCGGCGTCAACGATTTTTGCGACGACATCGGGCGGGAGGGGGCCGCGCGCGGCCCAGCGGAGGGCGTCCTCCAACTGCGCGCGGTCGGAGTAGCCGACGAGGGCCGTCGCGATGCCCGGTTTCGCGAGCGCGAAGCGAACGGCCATCTCCAACGTATTCTCCAACCCGGCCTCCGTCGCGAACCATGCGAGGTCCTTCGCCCGGTTCATGTCGTGCGCATAGTCCGCGCCACCGGCGAGCGGCGCGCCGGGATCGCCCGCGTTCGCGTGCCGCTTCGGTTGCAGGGCAAGCGCCCCCGCCGCCAGCACACGAATCGCGATGACGCCGACGCCTGCCCCCGCCGCCGCGTCAATCAGGCCGCCGAAATCCTGCTCGGCGCCGCTCGCGCCCGCATATCCGGCGCTCGGGTTGACGGCATTGAAGTAGGACTGCATCGTCGCGAAGATGCCGCTCGTGGCGGTCTCGTGGAGGGCAGCCGTCTCCCCCAATCCGGTGAAGCCGATCTGCCGCGCCAGCCCGCGCTCCTTGACGCGCCGCAACCCCTCGGCAATCGCGCCCCGCACGCTATCGAGGCCGACCGAACCGCCGCTCGCCGTCTGCAACGCGCCCGCGCCGGGCCGCGTGATCGGGTTGTGCAGTTGCAGGAGGTCCACGGAATCGTGATTGAGCCGCCGCAAACTCGCTTCAACGGACGTTTGGATCGCCGCCACCGGATCGTTGAGGTCGTCGGCGGCAAGGCGTACCTTCGTCCCGACGACGACGCGACCCCACGCGCCGAGTGCGCGCAGCACGCGGCCAAGATTCTCCTCGGACGCACCGTTGCCGTAGCTGGATGCGGTGTCGTAGTAGGTGATGCCCGCGTCGAGCGCGCGGGCGACGGCCTGCTGCTGCTCGGCGGGGTCGCCCTTCGTGAACAACCCGCCAATCGCGCCGCTTCCGTAGCCGAGCGCGGAAACGCGTAATCCGGTCCTGCCCAGTGGTCGTTGCTCCATCGCGTTGCTCCTCGGTGTGGGCGAATGATGCGCGCTGATCCCTCTATCATACACGGCGATGGCCGGGGGGAGGGTCTTCCGAAACGATCTCTTGACACTCCCGACGGCATTCCCTATGCTCAGCAAGAGACCGGGGGCGTAGGGTATGCCCTCGATACGAGAGGGCAAGGATGGACGCGACCGGCGACATTGCGATCCGCCTATTGGCGTTACGTGGGACCGCACGAGGTCCGTGTCGCAGTCTGCCGAAAATCCGCCGTCCGATGATCTAACGCTTCTTCCATCGCACGCGCAGACCGTGGCAGGCAGGACGCCTCGCTCGCGGTCTTTTTGTTTGCCGAAATGATCCCGCATTCGCGGTGCGTGGGAGAAAACGCAATGGCAGTCGTCGAAGTCGAACCAGTACGAGAGCAACCGGGGCAGGCAGCGGGCCGACCGCCGCCATCCGGTTCGCTGCGGCGAAATCGCAATTTCCTGCTGCTCTTCAGCGGGCAGCTCGTCTCCGCCATCGGCTCGCAGGTCTCACAGTTAGCCTTCCCGCTACTCATCCTCGCCGTGACGGGATCACCGGCGCAGGCGGGGTTTCTCGGCGCGATGCGCGGCTTCGTCTATGTCCTCTTCGGGCTGCCCGCCGGGGCATATGTGGATCGCTGGGATCGCAAGAAGGTGATGATCCTCTCCGACAGCGGGCGGGCGCTGGCGCTCGGCAGCATCCCTGTCGCGCTCGCCATCGGTCGCCTGACGCTGGTGCAGTTGTATCTCGTCACCTTCGTTGAGGGGATGCTCTTTATCTTCTTCGGTCTGGCGGAGACGGCGTGCCTGTCGCGGATCGTTCGCAAGGAGCAACTGCCCGCCGCCGTCTCGCTCAATGAGGGCACGTATTCGCTCTCCAGCCTGCTCGGTCCCTCAGTCGGTGGCGCGCTCTACAGCATCGGGCGCGGCTTCCCCTTCGTCGCCGACGCGGTCTCCTACGCGATTTCCGCCCTCTCGGTCTTCTTTATTAAGATGGACTTTCAGGAGGAGCGCACGCAGGCGAAACTCCACATCCGCGACGAGATCACGGAAGGGATGCGCTGGCTCTGGCAGCAACCGACGATTCGCTTCCTCTGCTGGGTCAATGGCGGCGTGAATCTGATGTATGGCGGCTGGACACTGCTGCTCATCAGCCTCGCGCAGCGACAGGGGGCGGCATCGTTCGCGATTGGGCTGATGTTCGCGAGCGGGGGCGTCGGCTCGCTCCTCGGCACCGCGTTCGCCGCGTCGGTGCAACACCGCTTCACCGTTGGCACGATCATGGTCTGGATTTCGTGGCTCTTCGTCATTACCTGGGTGCCGTATGCGTGGGCACCGAATATCCTCTGGCTGAGCATTGTCAATGCGGTCGGCTTCGTCTTCCTGCCGATCTATGCGACGACGCACTTCAGTTATCGTCTCGTGCTCATCCCGGATGCCTTGCAGGGGCGGGTGAACAGTGTCTTCCGGCTCGTTACGTTCGGCGCGGGGATGCTCGGCTTCGCCCTGACGGGCGTGCTGCTGCAACGGTTCGGCCCGATCACGACGGTCTACATCGGCGCGGTCCCGGCGGCCCTGCTCGCTGTCCTGACGACGATCAACCCGCAAGTCCGCCATGCCGGCCGTATCGCCGACGCGCATACGGGGTGAGGTTCCCCGCCCTTGCTCTCCATCGTGCGCTTGACGCCCCTTTTGCCCTATAGCTACACTGACGGCGACGTTTCATGGAAGGTAAAGAGCACAGAGAAGGGAGCGCCCGATGCCGATGTATGAGTACTTCTGCCCCGCGTGCAATGTGCGGTTCGAGAAACTGATTCGCCATGCCACGCCGGAAAATGCCGGGGGCGGTGTCGCCTGCCCGACGTGCGCACAGACAGACACGCGCCGTGTCCTCTCCGTCTTCGCGGCAGTGACGACGAGTGGGAGTGGCGTGCAGATGGACGGCGGATGCTGCGGCGGCAGTGGCGAGGGCTATTGCGCCTGCGGCATGAACCGGAACTAGGCGATGAAGATCACCGATGTGCGGACCTTCCTCATCCATGACCCGGACCGCCCGGAACGGAACTATTCGTTCGTCAAGGTCTACACCGACGAAGGGCTGACCGGGCTTGGCGAGGCGGGCATCAACGGCAAGGAACTGGCGCTCGAAGGGCTGATTAAGACGTACACGCCGCTGCTCGTTGGCATGGACCCATCGCGCATCGAGCATATCTGGCAGACGCTCTGGCGCGGCCAGTTCTTCCGCGGTGGGCATGTCCATGCCGCCGCCGTCGCCGCGATTGATCTCGCCCTCTGGGACTTGCGCGGCAAGGCGCTCGGCGTGCCGATCTATGACCTGCTCGGTGGCCGGACGCGCGACTATGCCCGCTGCTACTGCCACGTTCAGCGGCGTGGCACCGACGAGGAGGGGCCGCGCGCCGGCATTGATGCGATGGTCGCCTATGCGAAAGCGCAGGTCGCGGCGGGCTGGCGGTTCGTCCGCTTCGGCGTTGGCGAGGGCGGCACGCAGGAGCAGGACGGCATCTACGAGCAAGCGAAGGCGATGCGCTGGACGGTGGATGCCTTCACCGCCCTGCGCGATGCGTTGGGGGCGGAGATCGAAATCTGTGTGGACTTCCATCAGCGCACGACGCCGGCCTACGCCATCCAGATCGCCCGCGCGCTCGAACCCCTGCGCCCCTTCTTCATCGAGGACCCGCTGCGCGCCGAGAACGCCGCCGAATTCCGCTATCTGCGGCAACACATCAGCGTGCCGATTGCCACCGGCGAGCAACTGGCGAGCAAGTGGGACTGGCAGGTGTTGATCGAGGAAAGCCTGATGGATTACTGTCGCGTGGACCTCTGCATCTGTGGCGGCCTGACGGAGGCGAAGAAGATCGCCGGATGGTGCGAGACGCACTACATCGAGCAAGCGCCGCACAATCCGCTCGGCCCGGTCTCGACGGCGGCCTGCCTGCACTTCGACCTCTCGACGCCGCTCTTCGCCGTACAGGAACTGACGTGGCGGCCGGAGATCATCGCGGACATCGTGCGGACGGATATGCGGCTCGAAGGCGGCAACCTGTACAGCGGCGGCACGCCCGGCCTCGGCGTCGAGTTGAATGAGGAAGCGGCGGCAGCCTATCCCTTCCAACTCCCCGGCCTGCGCCTCCTTCGCCGCGAAGACAACTCCGTCTCGGATTGGTAAACCAACCGGGTACGAACCATAGAGGACACGGAGGGCGCCCGGCAGAGAACGCAGAAAGAAGGGCGGGTCCGGAATGCACGTGCGCAAACAGGGTATCTGCCAATGAAGATACCAAATGCCGGTCGTGCATTTGTAGACCGCGAGAAAGTGCGGGAGTACTGCTTGAATCGTGAACATCAGCGCGGGCGCCATAAGGCGCGGGTCTTCGCGTCCGCGCTCGGTTTGACTGCCGATGATGTTGAGCAATTGCGCGATGCTTTGCTCGTTGCGGCCCAATCTGAACAATGCAGTTGCAACGCTACGCGACGAGTTTGGTCAAGGCTACGTGATAGACCTCACCATGACAACAACCTTCCGATGAGCCAACATCCGAAGTACTTGGATTGTCCCCGTTTGGTGTCGTGTTTCGTACGATGAGAGGTGTTGGTTGGCAGCGAAAATCCCTCTACTGCAAACGGTGGCGCTTTTGGAAGACATGCCGGAACATAGCCTGACACGCGGGCAGGTCGGAACCGTCGTCGAAGACCTCGCGCCCGGCGTGTACGAGGTGGAGTTCAGTGACAACGACGGACGGACGTATGCCATGCTCGCATTGCGCGCTGACCAGTTGATGGAACTGCGCTTCACGCCGGATCAAGCCGCGTGAGCTGAACCGATGTTCTTCGTGCCTTCGTGGTTCAAACCTTCTTCTGAAAGAGGTGGCAATTGGCAACGAGTATCGCGGCGGTGACGCCGGAGACCTTCGCGGAGGCGACGTGGGACGAGATCGCGCCCTACTTTGAGGAACTGGCGACCTGCCCCCTCGATCGCGCGTCCGCCGGGGCATGGCTCCAGACATGGTCGAACCTCGAATCCGCGCTGCGGGAGGCGGCATCGCTCGCCAGCATCGCCTACACGACGGACACCGGCAGCGGCGCGAAGGAGGCCGCGAACCTCCGCTTTACCAGCGAGATCGGTCCGCGGGTGAGCGAGCAGCAGGTGCGGCTCTCGCGCCGTCTGCTCGATCTCGGTTACGAGCGTGACGACCTCACGACGACCCTGCGCCGGATGCGCAATCAGCGCGACCTCTTCCGCGAGGAGAACGTGCCGCTGATGCAGGCAGAGGCGAAACTGAACAGCGAGTACAACAAGATCACCGGCGGCCTGACCGTCAATTGGGAGGGCGAAGAACTGCCGATTCCGCGCCTGCAACCCTTCCTGCAAAGCACGGATCGGGCGGTACGCGAGCGGGCCTTCCGGCTCGGCGCGTCGGCGTACAGGGAAAAGCATGACGCGCTCGCCGATCTCTTCGACCGGATGTATGCGGTGCGGACAGTGATCGCGCGCAACGCGGGCTTCGCGAATTACCGCGATTACATCCATCAGGCGAAGAATCGTTTCGACTACACCCCGGCGGACTGCGAGCAATTCCACGCCGCCGTCGAGCAGACCGTCGTGCCTGCCGTCGCGCGGCTCTCCGCGCGGCGGAAGGAGCAGATGGGCCTCGATACGCTCCGCCCGTGGGACATGGACGTTGATCCCGAAGGTCGCCCGCCACTCAAACCGTTCGATGATGTCGGCACGCTGATTTCGCAGGCCGAGACGGTGTTTCAGCGGCTCGATCCGACGCTCGGCGGCTACTTCACGCAGATGGCAGACGAACACTTGCTCGATCTCGACAGTCGCAAGGGGAAGCGGCCCGGCGGGTATTGCACGAGCCTGCCCTATCGGGGCCGTCCGTTCATCTTCATGAATGCGGTTGGCGTCGCGCGGGATGTCGAGACGCTGCTGCACGAGTCGGGCCACGCCTTCCACAATGTGGAGGCGCAGGCGCAGCCACTGATCTTCCAGCGCCACCCCGGATCGGAAATGGCGGAAGTCGCCTCGATGAGCATGGAACTGCTCACCGCTCCCTACCTCGCCAAACAGGACGGCGGCTACTACTCCGAGGCGGACGCCCGCCGTGCACGGGTTGAACATTTGGAAGGAATTCTTCCTTCGTTAGCGCATATCGCGTCGGTGGATGCCTTTCAGCACTGGCTCTACACCAGCGGCGACGGCCACGACCGCTCCGCCCGCGATCAGGCATGGCTCACCATTCGCTCCCGCTTCGAGCAGGGGGTGGATTGGAGCGGACTGGAAGCCGAACGGATCGCTCGCTGGTATCGCCAGCTGCACATCTTCCTCTAC
>JAICJW010000328.1 GCA_025928215.1 Chloroflexia bacterium
CGGTGCCGGACACGGGCGGTGTCTATCTCGTTCCTGCCTTCGCGGGGCTGGGCGCGCCATATTGGGACCCGTATGCACGCGGTACGATCGTCGGCCTGACACGGGGCAGCGGCCGGGCGGAGATCGTCCGCGCGACGCTCGAAGCGGTCGCCTACCAGACGCGCGATGTCCTCGATTTGATGCGGAGCGAAAGTGGCATTGCCGTCAAGCAACTGCGCGTGGATGGCGGCATGGTGCGCAATGAATTCCTGATGCAGTTCCAGGCGGACATCCTCGGCGTACCCGTGCAGCGCCCGCGAGTGACGGAGACGACGGCGCTCGGCGCGGCCTATCTCGCGGGGCTGGCCGTCGGCTATTGGCGCGATCAGGCTGAAATCGCCACGAACTGGGCCGTGGATCGCACGTTCGAACCACATATGCTGGACGACGCGCGCGAGACGTTGTATGCAGGTTGGCAAGCGGCGGTGAAGAAGGCGCGGGCCTGATCTCGCCACATGCGGGTAGGGGCGCACGGCTATGCGCCCCTACACCATGCCGATTTATGCCAGTAAGGCGAGTAATTCCTCGCCGTACGTCTCGGCGGTCTTGTCGCCGATCCCTTTCACGCGGCGGAGGGCGGCGGATGATGCCGGTCGCAGCACGGCGAGTGCTTCGAGCGTCGCGTTGGGGAGGATGCAATAGGCGGGAAGCCCGGCTTCGCGCGCCTTGTCGGTGCGCCATGCCTTCAGTTCCGCGAGCAGGCCGGGATCCACCTCGTCCATCGCATCCCCATCCACTACCTGGCGCGACCATTCCGGCAACAGGTCGGGATCATCTATTGCCCGGCGGCCGCGCGGGGTGAGCGTCAGGACGGGAAACTCGCCCTGTGCCTCCCGCCCGATCAAGCCCTCCACGATCAACTGTTCGATCACCTCTTCCAAATCCTTGATCGTCAGGTGCTGGAGCGCGCCGAACTCAGCGCAGCGCTCCTCGCCGAACGGGCTGCTCGTCGCGCCGGTCAGCACGCGCGCCACCTTCCGCCGTCCCATTGGGTAGGGGAGGGCGGCGAGGCCCATCAGGATGCGTAGCGTGTCCGGGCGGTCATCATCGGTGTGAATTGGCACGGGGCGACGGGCGCGGGCGGGTGCGGCCCCGCGTTGCCGCTCTTCCGGCACGCAAATATCGCAGGCGGTGCCGCAGCGGGCCATCCGCTGGCCGAAGTGGGCGGCGAGCGCGCGGTGGCGGCAGATCGCTCCCTTCGCGTAGGCGGCCATTGCCTCGATGCGCTGATCCTGCCGTAGCTGATAGTCGGCGAGCAATGTGTCAATCCGCTCGCCGACATTGGCGGGAGCGGGGAGGAATTCGATCAGTGGATCGCGCCCCGTGCCAGTGTAGCGGATCAAGTCAGCGTCCGCCCACGCAAGCAGGGACGATTCGAGCGCCGACGGCTCGGTCTCGAGCGCGCCCGCGAGATCTATCAGATTGAGATCGGCGGTCTGACCGGAACGAAGTCCGCTCGCCTGCACGAACGAGCGCATTTCCGGGCCATTGCTCTGTAGCGTGACCGTGGCGCCGCGTGGCAGATCGAAGTGGCGGCGGATCAGGCCGACCCGTTCGAGCATGCTGACACCGACGCGCACGAAGGTCTCATCGGCCCGATCAGCCATCCGCTGCAGTGTTTCGAGCGAGACGATCCCGTACCGGCCGGATACCATCGTTCGCAGCGTGCGATAGAGTTGGCGCAGATCGTCCTTGCCGATTGCCTCCTGCTTCAGCCAGGTGCTCAGTTGCGCCTTGTCCGCGGCGGCATAGAGGAGGATGCAGCGGGCGGGCTGGCCGTCGCGCCCGGCGCGTCCCGCCTCCTGATAGTACGCCTCGACGCTCTGCGGCAGATTGTAGTGGATGATCGCGCGCACATCCGCCTTGTCTATGCCCATGCCGAAGGCAACGGTCGCGACGAGCACGCGCGTCTCGCCGCGCATAAAGCGCTCCTGCACGGCGGCGCGATCCGGCACGTGCGCGTGATAGTGCTCCGCCTTGACGCCGCCGCGCCGGAGCCGTCCGGCCAGTTCCTCGCAGGCGTCGCGGGCGCGGGCGTAGACGATGACCGGCCCGGCGATCTCGCGACAGAGCGCGACGACCGCCGACAGTTTCTCCTCCCGGTTCCCCGCACGATGGACCGAGAAATGGAGATTCGGGCGGAAGACGGAGGCCGTCACCTGCGCCATCGGGCCGAGCCGTTCCTGAATCTCCGCCTGCGTCTCCGCCGAGGCAGTCGCGGTGAGCGCGAGAACGGGCACATCGCCGAGGTCGTCCAGCGCGGCGCGGATGAAGAGGTAATCGGGCCGGAAACTGAGGCCCCACATGCTGACGCAGTGCGCCTCGTCCACGACGAAGAGCGAGACCCCGGCGCGCTTCAGGGCGTGGAGGAAGGGGCGCTGCCGCAACCGTTCGGGCGCGATATAGACGAGTTTGTAATCGCCCGCCGCGATGCCGCGCATCCGCTCGCGCACCTCGGCGAACGACATGCTGCTGTTGATCGCCGTGGCGTGCGTCCGCAGCGCCTCCGGCAAGCCATCAATCTGATCCTTCATCAGCGCGATCAGCGGGCTGACGACGAGCGTTGCTTGCGGCAGCAGCATAGCGGGCAGTTGATAGGTGAGCGACTTGCCCGCGCCGGTCGGCATGATGGCGAGCGTGCTCCGCCCTGCAAGGACGTTGCCGATCACCTGCACCTGATTGGGGCGGAAATCGCGCAGGCCGAACTCCTGATTGAGGAGGGTGTAGGCTTCGGGGGGAAGGGAAACCTCACCCCCCAGCCCCCCCTCCTTTCCGAGGGAACGGAGAGGGGGAGTCGGAACCGGAGAGTCGTCGGTATCGTCATCTTCGTGGTGGCCGAATTCGGCTTCGAGGGCGGCGCGTTCTTCGCTTTCGCGGCGGCCAATCTGGTCATCGAGAGAGCGGACGGCGGCGCTATCGTCCAGATCGCGGCAGGCATCGCGCAGAAGGCGCAGTTCCTCGACGGTCGGGCGGCGCTCGGCGTTGCGGACGAGCAACGTCTCGATCTGCCCGCGCGCGGCGGCGGCATCGCCCGTTTCAAGGGCGAGTTCGGCCAGCCGCCGCAAGGGCGCGGTGCTCTCCGGCGCGAGTTCGGCGACGCGGCCATAAGCATCCGCCGCCTCGTCCGGTTTCCCGGCGGCGCGGCAGACATCGCCGTAGCGCAGCCAGGCGGCAATGTCCAGGTCCGTCTCTTCGTCGGGTTCGGGGCCGAGAGCGAGCAGCGCGGCATGATCGCCCGCAATCGTCAGTGCATGCAGGCGGATCAGCCAGCGCGTCTGCGTCCGGGGCCGGTCGGTGTCCAATGCATCGAGCACGACCAGCGCCTCATCCGCCCGCCCAAGCGCGACGAGCGTCCGCGCGCGCACCTCGCGCAGCGTCACGCTCTCCGGCTGATCCTCCAGCCACCGCTCAACATATCCCAATAGCACGGCGTGCTGCCCCCAGCGGTCGAGCCAGGTGATGAGGCGCGTGCGCCGGTCCCCCCGCAGCAGGCCGAGGCTGGCGTCCGGCAGATTAAGGAGGACGGAATCGGACAAGATAATTTCCCCATACCATTCGCAATTCGTACGGCGGTACACTCGATACAGTATACCATTTTCCTCGCACATGCCGGACATTTTGCCGTCAGTATGATCGGGAAGGGGGGCGTGCGCCGTGTCAATCGTTGGTATGATCCGTGTGGGTGGGCGCGCACATACGAACGGACTACGGAAGAAGGGGAACCTATGCATCGTGTACGACTGGCTCGTGCCGTCACTGTTGCCGTCGTTCTCTGGGCGATGGCGGCGGTCGCCTGCCTGGTTGCCGTCACCGCCGCCGCGCCGGCACCATCGCTCGTCGCGCAGGCTGCCACTGCGGCGCCGACGGGGTCAGCAGAGGCGACAAACACGCCGGTGCCCAGCCCCCTCGCCACCGCCCCGAGTGCCAGCAGTGCCGCCGGTACATCGCTTGCCGCCACGCCCCCGATCGCCGCGACGGTGGACACCGGCTCCGCCGCTGCGCCGCCTGAACCCCTGCCGGTCGTTGACACGAGCAGTGGCCCCGATCGCGGGCAAGTCATCATCACACTGGTCGGCGTCGTCGGCGCGCTGATCCTGATTCCGCTCGGTGCGTGGGGATTGATTCGATTGATTGCCACTGCGGGACGATAATGCGTGTTGGTCGCATCGTGTGAATGAAGGACAAAGGATGAAGGCGCTCTCGGGTGAGACACGGGCGGAGCATCTGCGGCGGATGGCGGCGGGGCGCGTTGATGTCTGCGTCATCGGCGGCGGCATCACCGGCGCGGGCGTCGCGCTGGAGGCGGCCTCGCGCGGGGCGTCGGTCGCGCTGATCGAGCGGCAGGATTTCGCGAGCGGCACGAGCGGCTGGTCCACGAAACTCGTGCATGGCGGCATCCGCTATCTGCCGCAAGGGCAGGTCGCACTCGTCCGGGAGGCATTGCACGAGCGCGCGACGCTCCTGAAGATCGCGCCGCATCTCGTCTGGCCGCTCGCCTTCGTCCTGCCGATCTACGAGACGACGCGCCGCCCGATTGGCGTGCCGGTCGCGTTGCCGCGCGGGATCGGCGTTGGGCTGGCGATGGAGATCGGCCTGACCGCCTACGACGTGCTGGCAGGGAAGCAGAACATCGCCCGCCACCGCCATATCCCGGCGGACGAGGCAGTGCGCGATGTGCCGGGCCTCCGGACGGATGGCCTCAAAAGCGCCTTTGTCTACAGCGACGCGGGCACGAACGACACGAAACTCGTCGCGACGGTCGTCCGCACCGCCGTCGAGCAGGGCGCGCTCGTCGCGAACTATGCCGAGGCGATGGGTTTCGTGCAGGAAGCGGGCCGGATTGCGGGCGTCGAGGCGCGCGATACGATCACTGGCGAGACGTTCACTATCGCGGCGCAGCACGTCGTCAACGCGGCGGGCGTCTGGGCGGAACGCGTCGAATCGCTCGGCACGCCCGACCCGCTGGTGCAGGTCCTCCCCGCGAAGGGCATTCACCTCGTCGTGGATGCCGCGAAGGTCGGCGTGACGAACGATGCCGTTGTCCTGCCGGAGACGGAGGACGGGCGGCTGATCTTCATCGTGCCGTGGCAGGGACGCGCGGTGATTGGTACGACGGACACGCCCGGCGGCGA
>JAICJW010000500.1 GCA_025928215.1 Chloroflexia bacterium
CGCGACTTGGGCGAGGGTCGTCTCGAAATCGAGGGAGGACGAGAGAATCTTGCTCGCCTGCGCGAGGAAGGCGAGGTTTTCTTCGATCAGTTTCCGCTCAGTGATATCGAGATTGACGCCGATCATTCGCGTCGGCTGCCCATTTTCGTGATAGATCTCGGCACTGGCGAGCAGCCAGTGAATGCTCCCGTCCGGCCAGATAACTCGAAACTCCTCGCGATATCCCGCGCCAGAGGCAATGGCGGCCTGGCGATTCGTCTCCACAACCGGGAGATCATCGGGATGGATTCGCTGTGCCCAGTTCTCGTAGCGCCCCTCAAAGCCACCGGGCGGCAGGCCGTAGAGCGCCTCCAGTTCCGGCGACCATACGGTGCGATCGTGGGGGATATTCCATTCAAAGGTCCCAATACCTGCCGCCTTCTGAGCGAGCGAGAATCGCTCGCGCGCGCCATCCAACTGGCGCGCCAGTTCCTCAACCCGCTGGCGCGCGCTGACTTGCGCGGTCACATCCACGCCGTGGATGAGCACCCCCTCGATCACTCCACGATCATTCCGGATCGGCTGGCCGACAAAGTTGAAGTATGCGCACTCGATCGTGCCGTTGCGGTCAAGATGCACCGGAAACTCATCGCCGACGAGCACTTCGCCCGTGCGATAGACGGTGTCGAAGCGATCCCAGACCCCTCGTGCGGTCAGTTCGGGGACCGCCTGCCGGGCCGGCTTGCCGATGAGATCCGTCGTACCGACAAGCAGTTGGTAGAGGGGGTTCGCCAGTTCGAAAATGTGGGTGGGACCGCGCAGAATGGCGATGGCCGCCGGCATCTGCATGAGGAGATCGTGCAACCGCTGGCGTTCGTGTTCGACCTTCTGCTCGACCAGGCGACGCTCGCTGACATCACGAAAATAGAGAGAGAGGCCACGATCCGACGGCTGCGCGTGGACATGCAGCCACATCTGAAATGGCGGGTAAAAATCTTCGATCTCGACCGGATTCCCCGTCGCAACCGCCTCGTGATAGCAGTCATCAAAGGGCGTACCGACGACATCGGGGAAGGCGGCCCAGAGATTTACGCCGACCAAATCCCGCGAAAGATGTGCAGAATAGGAAGTATCAATATAGGTGATCTTCCAGTCCCGATCCACGGCGATAAAGGCATAGGTGGCCGCACCGCCTCCGCGTGGCGATGCGCCGCTCGAGCTACCGTCCTGACCATTCGCCGCTTGTGTATCAGCGCCCTGACTCGCCATCCCAGCTCCCCCAACGATGTATTAAGTCCCCGGCACCCATTCGCTGTGTTCCCCGCGTAGTATAGCGCACCACACGAAACTCCATATATCAGCATGCGCGCGGGCCGGTGTGATGCGTCCGCTCCTCTCTCCAACCTGCACCGTCCTGACGGTTGACCCTGCCAATACGACTGCTTTAGGATGGCCTCCGGTCTTGATATGCAACGCACGAAAGGGAGTGTCTATCGTGGTGCAACTACGCTTGAGCGATGCCGAATATGCGACCCGCCGCGCAACGATCCTTCAACGGCTTGGGGAGCGGGGCATTACGGCAATCGTGCTCTTCGGCGGGAACAACGTCTCGTATTTCAGTCGCTTCGGTTTCATCCCGACCGAGCGGCCGATGGCCTACATCCTGACCGCAAACCGCTCCGCGCTGCTCGTGCCGCGCCTCGAAGGGGAGCATGCCGAGGAGTTCGCGCTCGTGGACGCGGTCGTCACCTATCCCGAATATCCCGGTGAGCGGCACCCAATGGAGTTCTTGAAGGACCTGCTCACCGATTTCGGCCTGACGCACGCGCGGATCGGTGTGGATGCGGACGGCTACGGCGCGCTCTATGGCTATCGCGGCCCGTCCGTCAGCCAACTCTTACCCGACGCGACCATCACCAACATCCGTGAAGATGTTGAGTACATGCAGATGATCAACTCGGAGGAGGAATTGAACCTCATCCGCGAAAGCGCGCGCTGGGGCAATCTCGCGCATGTCTACCTTCAGGAGTATTGCAAAGTCGGCGTCTCGGAGACGGAAATTGCGATGCGGGCGTCCGACGAGGCGACGCTGGCGATGATCCGCACGCTCGGCACGGAGTACCGCCCGGTCAGTTTCGGGAGGCCCGGCGCGTCGGCGGGCTTTCGCGGCCAGATCGGCAAGGATTCCGCCCTGCCGCACGCGATGACGAGCAACGCGCGCCTCAGGGCGGGCGACGTACTCGTGACGGGCGCGGGCGCATCGGTCTGGGGCTACGGCAGCGAGCTGGAACGCACGATGATTATGGGCGAGCCGAGCAAGGAGCAGGAGAAGTATTTCACCCTGATGCTCGAAGCGCAAACGCTTGCCTGCGCGGCGATCAAGCCCGGCCTCCCCTGCTCCGCGGTGGACCGGCAGGTGCGCGCCTTCTTCACCGAACACGATTTGTGGGAATATTGGCGGCATCACACCGGCCACGCGAAATCCACGCTCGTCCACGAAGCGCCCTTCCTCGATATTGGCGATGACCGGATCATGGAAGTCGGCATGGTCTTCACCGTCGAGCCGGGCATCTACATCAGCGGCTTCGCGGGCTTCCGCCACTCCGACACCGTCGCTGTCACCGAGGACGGCATCGAATGGCTCACCTACTACCCGCGCGATCTGGAGAGCCTGACGATCCCGGTCTGACGAGTAGTCAGTAGTCAGAGGGACCGAATCCGTTCTGACTACTGACTACCGGCTACTGACTACTCATTGCGGCGATGTATCGTTCTGCCGAACGGGCGACCGCGCCCTTCGCATCAGGTGTGACGATGCGATCCC
>JAICJW010000283.1 GCA_025928215.1 Chloroflexia bacterium
ATGTTCGAGAGCGAGACGGTGCTCTGGTGGTACGTCGCGCTGCGCGAGTACGTGCTGGACTGGCTGCATCTGACCGATGCGATGCCGCGCGCCGTCCTGACGATGCTCGATGCCGGATGCGGCACCGGCGGGATGCTCGAACGGCTGACGCCGTATGGCACCGCCGTCGGCATAGACCTCGCGCTTCACGCCGTCCGCATCGCGCGCGGGCGGCGTGGGTGCGCGGTGCTGCAAGGCTCGCTCATCGCCTTACCCTTTGCCGATGAAACCTTCGACGCGGCGGTCTCGCTCGATGTGATTTCGGACGCGGGGGTAGAGATCGAAGCCGCCGCGCTCGATGAACTCTTCCGTGTCCTCCGGCCTGGCGGGCGGCTCCTGCTCAATCTCCCTGCCTTTACCTCGCTGGCGGGCGAACACGATGTCGCGGTGCGGACGGCGCGGCGCTACACGACGAAGCAGGCGCGTGCGCTCGTTGAGGCGCACGGCTTTTCGGTCGAACGCTGCTCGTACTGGAATATGGCGCTCACGCCCGCCGTCTGGCTCGTGCGGCGATTCTCGCGTCGCAAGCCCCTCGACGCCGCGACAGCGCACTCCGATATCACGCCGCCCGCCGCGCCGCTCAACCGCACACTCCTCGGGGTCACGCGGCTCGAACGACGGCTGCTGCGCCGCGTGCCACGCCTGCCCTTTGGCTCATCGCTGCTCATCCTCGCGCGCAAAGCGCGCGCGGAAGCGCACTCCCCTCTGACCGAAGGTCGCCTCGCCGCTGACTGAAGTGAAGAATGCAACATAGCGAGCACAGAGGAAGATTATCTGTTTCTCTTCTCCGTGCCCTCGGTGATCGCCGCGATCTCTGTGCTACTCCCCGTTCCTGTCAACTTTTGTAGAGGACGAGGATGATGCCGCTACAGATTGCGCCGATGCCGAGCCAGCGACTGGCGGGCACCGGCTCTTTGAGGAAGACGAGTGCCCAGATCGTCGTCAGGATATACCCCATCGCCAGCAGGGGATAGGCGATGGAGAGATGGACGCGGGAAAGCACCGCCAGCCAGAAGAGCGACCCGCCGAAGAGCAGCACGAAGCCCACGAGCACCTGCCATTGGAGGAAGGCGCGCAGCAACGTACCGGGCGCGAGGGTGATCGTGCCGATGCGGTTGACGCCCGCTTTGAGGAGCACTTCGCCGAACGTCGAGAGGACGATGGCGATGATCAGCAGGAGAAATGCCGTCCCGCTCATACTCGTGCCACCGCTGCACCCGCGCAACTGCCGAAACCGCCCCGAAATCGTGCCAACGCGCTGTTCCTCCGTCTCCACTGCCATGCTAGCCCTCGAATGCGCGGACGGCGTCCGCGACATAGGCAACGTCCTCGGTCGTTAGTTCCGGGTAGAGCGGCAGTGAGAGTTCCTCGCGTGCCTGCCGCTCCGCAACCGGGTATGCGCCCACGCCGAGACCGAGCGACGCGAACGCCGGTTGCAGATGCAGCGCCGCCGGGTAATGGACCGCCGTGCCGATGCCGCGCTCCTTGAGATACGCCGCCAGCGCATCGCGGTGCGGGTGACGCACGGCGAAGAGATGCCAGACATGCCCCTCTGGTGCCGCGCCGTGCCGCTCTTCCGGCAGTTCGACGCTGCTCCCCGCAAGCAGTTCATCGTACCGATGGGCGAGGCGGCGGCGCGCGCTATTCCATGCATCGAGGTGCGCCAGTTTGACGCGCAGCACCGCCGCCTGCATTTCGTCAAGGCGGCTGTTGACGCCCTGAATGACGTGCTCGTACTTGCCGCGTTGCCCGCCATTGCGAAGCATCCGCACCTTTTCGGCGAGGGCGGCATCGTTGGTCGTCACCGCGCCGCCATCGCCCGCCGCGCCGAGGTTCTTGCTCGGATAGAACGAGAATCCGGCGATGGCGCCGATGCTGCCAACCCGCTTGCCGTCGTACAGTGCGCCGTGGGCCTGGGCGGCATCCTCAACGACCGGGATGCCATGCCGCGCCGCGATTGCCATGATCGCGCCGAGATCGGCGGCCTGCCCGTAGAGATGCACCGGCATGATCGCCTTCGTACGCGGCGTGATCGCCTGTTCGAGCAGCGTCGCGTCCATGTTCGCGGTGCCCGGCTCGATGTCCACAAACACAGGTGTCGCGCCATTCATTGTAATCGCGAAGGCGCCGAAGGCCGCCGTCATCGGCACGGTGATCACCTCGTCGCCCGGCCCAACATCGAGCGCTTTGAGGGCAAGCATCAGTGCGTCGGTGCCATTGCCGACGCCAACCGCATGCGCGACGCCGCAATAGGCCGCGAACTCCCGCTCGAATGCCTCGACCTCCGCGCCGAGGATGAACCAGCCACTATCGAGGACGCGATGCACGGCGGCGTCCGTCTCGTCCTTGATCGTCGCGTATTGTGCGGCGGCGCTGGCGATGGGAATGGCGCGCAGAGTCGTATCCATACGGGGCCCTCTTTCGCTCATGATCCGTGGGCGTGATGCCACGCGATCGTCTGTCGCAGGCCGTCGCGCAGATTCGTGCGCGGCAGCCAGTTCAGTGTCCGGCTGATTTTGCCATATTCGCAGTAGGTATCGCCAATCTCAATCCGCTTGCGCTGCGGTGGGTAGGGGATGTAATGGACATCCAGATCGTCAACCACCTCGCCGAGCGTCTCCACGAACTCACGCAGCGTGATCGGTGGGCTACCGAGATTGAAGGCTTCGCCAATCGCCGCGTCATTCTCGCCCGCGAGCAGCAGCGCCTCGACGACGTCATCCACGAAGTTGATGTCGCGCTTGAACTGCCCCTCGTCGTAGAGCGTGATCGGCTGACCGGCGAGCGCGCGGCCAATGAAGAAGGGGAACGCCCCCTGCGTCTGCCGGTCCGTCACCTGGCGCGGGCCGTAGCAGTTCGTCAACCGCAGCGAACAGGTGCGCATCCCGTAGACATCGTGATAGAGGAGATGGTAGTACTCGCCGGCCCACTTGTTGACGCCATTGACATCCACCGGCCGCATCGGGTGGCGCTCGTCCACCGGCACGTATTGCGGTCGGCCGTACTGCTGGCGCGTGCCCGTAAAGACGACCCGGACATTCGGGTTCGCCGTCCGGCATGCTTCGAGCAGTGTCAGGGGGGCGCGAGTATTGTGTTCGAGGTCGGTGAAGGGGTCGCGCATGCTGTCTTCGTGGCTAATTTGCCCGGCGAGATTGAAGATCACATCCTGCGTCGCGACGAGATTTTCCATCAGTTCGCGATCCCGCAGATCGCCGATAATCACCTCAACGTCGTCGCCGAGGCCGTCGAGATTCGCCCGGTTGCCGCCGTGGCCGGGGATCAACGCGTCCACGACCATCACCGTTGCGCCGAGGGCATGCAAACGGTGGACGAGGTTGCTGCCGACGAAACCCAGCCCGCCCGTGACCAGCGTCCGCATGCCCCGCCAATGCGCGCCCTCCGGCTCAGTCATCGGTCGCTTGCCCCAGCGATGTGGGAACCGCTCCCGGCTCTTTGAGGTGCGTGCGCTTCACGCGAAGCGTCCACCAGAGGCCGAGCAGTTGCATGCCGGTCTCCCCAATCCGCTTGAAATTGAAGAATTGCGAGCGGCCATAGATGCGATGGAAGTGGTGGACCGGCACTTCAGCGAAGGTGTAGCCGAGGTCGGCGGCTTTCGCGACGAACTCAACGCAGATCGAGCCGCTGTACGAGGTGAGGTGGACCTTCTCGAAGACGTGGCGGCGGATGAGACGGAAATCGCAGTCCACATCGCGAATCGGGAAGCGAAAAATCAGTTTCATCGCGTAGTGATAGAGGCGGCCAATGACGATGCGGATGAGCGGGTCGGAGCGGCTGATCTTGTAGCCGTTGACGATGTCCACCTCCGGCGTGAGCGCGGCGACGAGCAGGGGCAACTCCCGCACATCGAATTGCGCGTCGCTGTCCGTGTAGAAAATCAGCTCCTTCGTCGCGCTGGCAAAGCCGACACGGAGCGCGCCCCCGTACCCGAGCGGTTCGCGATGCTTCAGGACGCGGAGATGGGGAACCTGCCCATCGAGCGCGTCCAGCACCGCAACGGTATCGTCCGTGCTGCCGTTCTGCACGACGATAATCTCATAATCGTCGGTCAGCGACTGAAGTGTCTGCGCCGCCGACAAGACCATACTGGCAATCGTCCCACCATCGTTGTACGCCGGAAAAAAGACCGAAATCCCCGCCATCACCCCTCCCTACGTTGCCCGCGAGGATAGCAGAGGCGTACGGTTTGCCGCAACGTTCGGTGACGCGAGAGAATATTTGGTTGCGCCGGATGTCATGACATGGCGACCGTGAACGCGTAGTAACATTGCAGCGCGAGCAATCTGGTGCTCATAACCTTCGGAGATAATCGGGAAGGATTGGTATGGAAGGCAGTATTTTCATTGTGCAGCCAGATAACTCGCTCGTGAAGGTAAACCGTACGCCGTACAATTCTGAGGCATTGCTTCAGGGTTTGCTATCGGATTACCCCGATTTGCTCGCGGGAGACCAGATGAATACGACAAATCCGCGCCGCTGGCTGCTCGTTTCACCGGAATTGAGTCTCACCGCTGAGGCGGATGGGACGGGCGGTTGGTGGATTGATCACTTGTTTCTCGATCAGGACGCGATACCAACGATTGTCGAAGTGAAGCGCAGTTCTGACTCTCGCATCCGCCGTGAAGTCGTCGGCCAGATGGTCGATTACGCCGCGCATCTCGAAGTCTACTGGCCTGCCGAACGCATCCGTGCCTCTTTTGAGGAGCGATGCCGGGCGCAAGGCAACGACCCAAATCTTGAGGTGGGCGAGCTCGTTCAAGAGCAAGAGACCGACGTCGAAGCATTCTGGGCGCGCGTTGGCGAAAATCTTTCCATCGGCAAGATGCGTCTGCTTTTCGTGGCGGACGAGATGCCGACGCATTTGCTGCGCGTCGTCGAATTTCTCAACAAGTACATGTCGCCTGTAGAAGTGCTTGCCGTTGAGATTAAGCAGTTCGAGGGAAGCGATCTGAAGACGCTCGTTCCGCGTGTGCTCGGCCAAACGGTGCAAACACAGCAGAAGTCCACGGCAACAACTTCGTCAACGTCATCGAAACGCCACCAGAATGCTGAAACGTTCTTTGCAGAACTAGCCGAGGCGCGACCGCCTGATGAAGTTTCAGCAGTTGCGCGCTTCTATGAATGGGCAAAGGAGCATGGAATCGAGTGTAGATGGGGTACAAGTCAGGTCGGGAGCATGTCCCCCATCGTCACTCACAAGGGCGCTAAGCACTATTTCGGCTGGGTTTGGACGAACGGGAAGATCTACGTGGATTTCCGTGATATGCGCCCCAATCCTCCCTTTTCTGATCTGGCGCTACGCCAAGAATTGCTGACACGGCTTGAGGCCATTAACGGCACTCCTCTGCCGCCAAATGCGGTTGATCGTCAACCATCCATCACTATATCCGCTATCGCGACCGAAGATGGACTGGCTCAATTTCTCGATATGTTCGCGTGGTATGTTGATACGATTCGTTCGTCTTAGTCGTCAATCACTTCGAGCGTGATGTCACCATTCAGTTCGCCGTTGTCACGCAATGTATTTAGAACGGTGCGGATTCTTCTTCCGGTTCGATGCGGGTCAGCCATGCCATTTCGTCAAAGCCGGTGTCCCAGGAATAGATTTCCGTCACTCCTCGCGAGCGCATGAAGACCCCATTCCAGGCATCAGGCAACGAAATATTCCGCGTCACATAGAGATCAAATGCCTGCTCGTAGAGCGGTTTGTTCGGTATCTGCACGCCACGCAGCATGACGATTGGCAGTATGAGTTCGCGTATCTCCGCCTTGGGCACTCTGTAGAAGCGTTGCAAGGTAAAGACCGTCTCAAAGATCACTGCTTGGGTGGTGATGACGCGTTCCTCGCCTCGCTCGATACGCTGCAACAAGGCCAAGGCTACCCTGGCCTTGCGTTCGTCGTCCCGTGTGAGATAGCGCAGCAGGATATTGGTATCAAGAAAGCGCAACGGCATAAACGGCAATCATCCTTCCTTCACCACCGCTTC
>JAICJW010000148.1 GCA_025928215.1 Chloroflexia bacterium
GTCCGGCAGGCCGGTCGCGAACATGTGATGCACCCAGACGATGAACGAGAGGAAGCCAATCGCCACCGAGGACCAGGCGATGAAGATGTAGCCGAAGATCGGCTTCCGGGAGAAGACCGGCAGCGTTTCCGAGACAATCCCGAAGACGGGCAGGATGAGAATATAGACCTCGGGATGACCGAACGCCCAGAAGAGGTGCTGCCAGAGGAGTGGATCGCCGCCATTCTCCGCCTTGAAGAAACTCGTGCCGAGGTGGCGGTCGAAAAGGAGGAAGATCGCCGCCGTCGTCAGGCTCGGCAGGGCAAAGAGGAGCAGGAAGTTCTGCACCAGCGTCGTCCAGACGAAGAGCGGCAGGCGGTTGAAGCGCATGCCGGGGCAGCGCATCTTCAGCGTCGTGACGATGACGTTGATCGAGCCGGCAATCGAGGAGATGCCGAGGAGAGTCAGGCCCGCAGCCCAGAAATCCATGCTCCGGCCGGCATTGTAGGCGGGTTCCGTTAGCGGCGCGTAGGCGAACCAGCCGGAATCCGGAGCGCCACCGAAGAAGAAACTGCTGTTGAGGAAGAGGCCACCGAAGAGGAGCATCCAGAAGCCGAAGGCGTTCATCCGTGGGAAGGCCATGTCCCGCGCGCCGATCATCAGCGGAATCAAGTAGTTTGCGAAACCCGCCAGCACGGGGATGATGAAGAGGAAGATCATCGTCGTCGCGTGCATCGTGAAGACTTGATCGTACTGCGAGGGGGTAAGCACCTTCCCGTTCGGCGTGGCGAGTTGGGCGCGGATGAGCAGCGCTTCAAGGCCGCCGACGATGAAGTAGATGACACCGAGGCCGATGTACATCGTGCCGATTTTCTTGTGGTCTACCGTCGTCATCCAGTCCCAGATCACCGCACCGGCGCTCTTGCGTGGCGCGTAGGTTGGCGGGGGGGCGATGGAGATTCGCGGTGTAGTGACAGTCGCCATACGACAGACTCCCTTTGCTGCGCGGGTCCCGATTCCGACCGCGATTATTTGAGACTTTCGAGATAGGCCACGAGTTTGTTGATCGTATCGTCGTCGAGACCGAGGGTGGGCATCTTGTTATCGGGCTTGACATCCTGCGGATTATGAATCCAGCGCGCCAGATTCTCCGGGGTATTTGCCAGCGTGCCGGCGGCGATATACTGGCGGCTGCCGATGTGCGTCAGATTCGGCCCGACTTTGCCGATGTTGTATCCCTGCACGCCGTTAATCATGTGGCAACCGGCGCACGCCTGGGTGAGGATCGTCTGCGCGCCTTCGGCGGCGAGGCCCGTCTGACCGGTCGCGGCGGGTTGCTGCTGATTTTTCACCCAGGCGTCAAACTCGGCGCGGGGCTGGGCGACGACGATGAAGTTCATGTTCGCATGCTCTGCGCCGCAGAACTCCGTGCATTCGCCCCGATAGGTGCCCGCCTTACTGGCGCTGATCCAGAGCGTATTGTCGTGGCCGGGGATGGCATATCGCTTCCCCGAGAGCTACGGAACCCAGAAGGAGTGGATCACATCGGCGGAGCGGAGATCAATATGTACCGGCTCGTCGAGCGGGATATGCATTTCATTGCCGGTGACGATGTTCATGCCCTGATAGTTGAACTCCCACCACCACTGATGACCCGTCACGGTGACGCGCATCGTCGTGCCCTTCGGCTCGGAGATGTTGACCATCGTGGTCAGCGTGAGCACAAGGAGAACGACGAGGACGAGGGCGGGGGCAATCGTCCAGGCAATTTCGATGCGCGTATTGCCGCTGATCTGCACGGGATCAGGATCGCCCGCTTTCCGCCGGAAGCGGATCAGCGAGATGATGACGATCGTTCCGACCAACCCCTCAATCGCGACGGACATCCAGAACATGATCCACCAGAGGCGGTTGACCGTCTCCGTTGGGGCGCTGGAGGGATTGAGTGGCGAGTGATTGCCGCCCCACGTACAGGCGGAAAGGAGGATTGGGAGGATGAGTGCGAGCAGCAGCGAGAATGATGAACGTCGGGACGCTCTGGGCTTCAAACGAGATCCGCGCATCATTGAGTGTCTCCCCCGAATCGCGCCATTGCGAAGGGCTTCATGCTACCACACGACCGTCATCACCGGCGATGAGGGCTCTTTCTCCGAATCCTTGCGGCGGATCGAGACCGTGTGCGAGCCGTAGACTGTTGAAGCCATGATAGGAACGTCACGCGCCAGTGTCAAGGAACGAATGGCTGACATCCGGACATAACGGCGTCGGGGAGTGTTTCCGGCGACGCCATCTCGCTGCGTGGACGCTTCCCGGCAGGCAGGTCTATACTCCGAAGAGGGGTGTGCGCACGGTTCCCTCGCGATGAGGTTTTCGATGTCCTTCCTTTCTGGCCGCATTCGTCACTCGTTCCGGCGTTGTCCGCTCTTTTTGCTCGTCAGCATCGCCGCGCTCGTGCCGACGGCGGTGTCGGCGCATGGGGGCGGCGGGCCGGGCATCATCCAGTTCGACCCGTTCATCTGGCTCGCGCTCATTGTGATCGGCGCGGCATATTTCTATGGCACGGGGATCATTGAGCAGCGCGACCCGGAAGCGGTGCCGACCCGGCAGTTGTGGTACTTCCTCGGCGGCCTGTTCGTCCTCTTCATCGCGCTCCAATCACCGATTGACACCTACGCGGATAATGCCTTCTGGGTCCATATGATTCAGCATCTGCTTCTCATTCTCGCCGCCCCGCCGCTGCTGCTGCTCGGTACACCCGCCGCCTTCGTCCGCCCGCTGACCAAAAAACCCGCGCTCTTCGCGGTCGCGCGTGTGCTCGTCAATCCCGGCGTCGCGTGGCTCGTCTCGACCGGCGTCTTTCTGGGGTGGCATATTCCGGCGTTCTACGACGCGGCAGTGCTGGACGTGAAGATTCACGCGCTGGAACATCTCTGCTTCATTACCACCTCCCTCCTCTTCTGGTGGCCAATCTTCAGCCCGTTGCCGGAGTTGCCGCGCCTCTCGCGCGCCAATCAGGTCGGCTATCTCGCTCTCAGTTGCCAGCCGAATGTCATCCTCGGCGCGGTGCTCGTCTTCGCGCCCCACGCCTTCTACGGCGTCTACGCGGGCGCGCTGCGCCTCGGGAGCATTTCGCCGCTTGTGGACCAGCAGGCGGGTGGCGCGATCATGTGGGTGCCGGGGAACATCGTCTACCTCGCCATCATGAGCAAACTCTTCTTCGATTGGTTTAACGAGAAAGAGGCCGCGCCGCAATCAGTAGCCAGTAGTTAGTAGTCGGTAGCCAGTTCTCTCCGCATGCTTTTGGCCTGTTTTCTGCGATTCCATTATCGTGGGGTGTCATGCGCCACTCGATTGTCGTTTCCGTCTGGCTACTGGCTACTGGCTAGGCGCGGGTTGACAGCGCATGGCGATAGGCGCACACTTTTTCGTGCGACGGCACGCAACGGCGCATGCCGGTCGCATCCGTAAACGTCCTGTTTAGGGATCCGTTGGTCGCCGCCGATCAACACATGCCAGCCACGCGATCCGCTGGTCACGGAGGGAAGCCATGAACATTCGCCACACGCCGGTGCGTGCCTGTCGACGCACCCGGTCGCTGTTTGGCTGTTTGGGGAGGGCGTGCGGATGAGCATCCTCTCGTCCCGCGCGCACCGTGACACGGGGACACGATCGCGCCGCCTCTCGATTTCGCTGCCGCTGCTCGCCGCCGCCACCCTCTGCACCGCCTGGGCGGAAATCTTCTGGGGGGGCGTCGTTCGTCTCAGCAAGAGCGGCCTCGGCTGCGCGGATAACTGGCCCCTCTGCAATGGCAGGGTCTATCCCTTGTGGGAGCAACCCGTCCTGATCGAATACATTCATCGCCTGATCGCCGCGCTGATCAGCGTCCTCGTCGTGGCGCTGCTCGTCGTCGTCTGGCGGAGAGAGCGGCGAAACGGCTGGCTTTTCGGCCCCGCCCTGCTCGCCGTCGCGCTCTTCATCGTTCAGGCGCTGCTCGGCGCGATTGTCGTCTGGTTCGAACTGAAGTCCGGCCTCGTCATGGTCCATCTCGCGACCTCGATGCTCCTGCTCGCGACGCTCGGCGTGCTGACCGTCAATGCCTTTCCGCGCCCGCTGCCAACGCAGGGCGCGCGGCTCGTCGGCTTCCACCGCTTCCCGATGCTTGCCCTCGGCGCGACGGCGTTCGCCTATATCGTGCTGCTCAGTGGCGCATACACGACGAGCGAGCACGCGGGCGCGGCATGCACGACGTGGCCGCTCTGCGGGGGGCGACTCGTCCCGCTCGACGGGACACTCTTCGCGACCGGCGTGCAGATGGTCCACCGCCTCTTCGCCTACGCGCTCGCGCTCATCCTTATCCCGCTCTCTCTCCGGGCACGGCGCAACAAGGCCGCCTTCCCGATTTTCGCACGGCTGACGGGGCTGGCATGCGGGCTGGTACTCTTGCAAATCACCATCGGGATCGTGCAAGTCGTCAATCTGCTCCCCGGCTGGCTCGTCTCGCTCCATATCGGCAACGCGGCGGCCCTCTTCGCGACGCTCGTCCTCACGACCGCGTTCGCCTTCCGCGCCCGCGCTACGGCGACACCGGGCGATCCGGGCATCGGGTTGGGCGGCGACACCGTGGCGGGTATGCCCGCTCCGCGCGCGGAGCGGGAGCCATCGCCGGTGTCGCTCTACTTCAAACTCACTCGGCCCCGCGTGATCCCGCTCCTGCTCGTCACGACGCTCTGCGCGATGCTCGTCGCCACGAAGGGCGTGCCGTCGTTCGGCCTGATCGTCGTGACGCTCCTTGCCGGGGCAATGATGGCAGGCGGGGCGCACGCGATCAACGCGTATATTGACCGCGATATTGACCAGGAGATGAAGCGCACGCGCACGCGCCCGGTTGTCACCGGGGCAATACCGCCGCGCAATGCCCTCGTCTTCGGCATCGCGCTTGGAGCAATTGGGTGCGCACTCTACCTCGCCTTCGTGAACGTCTTGAGTGCAGTGCTCGGCCTCGCGGGTCTGCTCTTCTACGTGTATGTCTACTCCCTCTGGCTGAAGCGGCGCACCGTGCAGAACATCGTCATTGGCGGCGCGGCGGGGGCCTTCCCGCCGCTCGTTGGCTGGGCGGCGGTGACGAATCACCTCTCATTTGCCGCGCTGGTGTTGTTTGCGATCATCTTCCTCTGGACACCGCCGCACTTCTGGGCGCTCGCCATTCTCATCCGGCGGGACTACGAGGGCGTCGGTATTCCGATGCTCCCCGTCGTGATCGGCGAAGAACGGACGGCGCGCCATATCGCCGCCTACACCGTCATCCTGATCGCGGTGACGCTGCTTCTCGCCATCGGGCAGGTGATGGGGACGCTCTATATCGCCGTCGCGCTCCTCCTCGGCGCGGGCTTCCTCTACTACGTTGGCCGCCTCCTGCGCGATACAACCAAAGCATCGGCGAAGCGCGTCTTCGTCTACTCGAACTTGTATCTCGCGCTGCTCTTTCTCGGCATGGTGCTCGATCATGCGCTGCGCTAAGACGCGCTATCTGATGACTGGTAGCGTATCGTGTCCCATGAACCATTCCACAAGGATTGCTGCCCTATGACCCAGACTGCCTCCCCGGCCGCGCCGTCAGCGGTTGACCGCGAAGCACGCAAGCAGTACCTCTCCATCGTCGCGCTCGGCCTCGGTATCTTCATGGCGGCGCTCGACCTGACGATTGTCGCGCCCGCCTTCCCCGCCTTGCAGCAAAGTTTCAACGTCTCGGCGCGCGCGATTGCCTGGGTGATCGGCATGTACGCGCTCTTCAATGTGCTCAGCCAGCCGACGATGGCGAAACTGGCCGACCGCTACGGACGGCGCGCGGTCTACCTCGCGGACATCGCCTTCTTCGGTGCGGGGTCGTTCCTCGCTTTCCTCTCGCCGAACTTCGGCGTCTTCCTCGTGGCACGGGCGATTCAGGGCATCGGCGCGGGCGGCATCTTCCCGACCGCGAACGCGATCATCGGCGATACCTTCCCGAAGGAGCGGCGCGGCCTCGCCTATGGCGTGACGGGATCGCTCTGGGGCATGGCGGCGATTATCGGGCCGAACCTCGGCGGCGTCCTGACGCAGCACGCCTCGTGGCACTGGCTCTTCATCATCAACCTGCCGCTCGCGGTGATCGTCTTCGTCCTCGGCATGCGCGTCCTGCCCGATCTACGTCCGGCCACGCGCGGGCCACTCGACGTTCGCGGCCTGATCTACCTCACGCTCTCACTCGTCGGCTTGATGGGCGCGCTGAATGAAGTGCGCGGCGACGATTTCTGGCGCAGCCTCGTCTCGCAGAGCGTCCTCTTCTCGTTCGCAGCGTTTCTCTGGTTCGGCTATTTGTTCATCTTCACCGAGCGGCGCGCGGAATCGCCGATCATCCCAATCTCGCTCTACCGGCATCGCGATCTGCGCATCGCGGACGGCCTCGGCGTGATCGCCGGGATCGTCGAGTCCTCGCTCGTCTTCATGCCGACGCTCGCCGTGATCGTGCTCGGCTTCAGCACGGAGAAATCGGGCTACTTCCTGACGCCCGCCGCGATCACCCTCGGCTTCGCCACCCCTGCCGTCGGCATCATGCTCGACCGCTACGGCCCGCGCCCCGTGCTCGTCACCGGCACGCTGATTACCGCGCTCGGCCTCTTCATGCTCGGTGTGCTGGTCAATAGTACGTGGACGTTCCTGCTCGCCCTGATCGTCGGCGGCATCGGCCTCTCGTCGCTGCTCGGCACGCCGCTCCGCTACCTGACGGCGAACGCCGTTGGCCCCGACGAGCGCGCGACGGGGATGGCCGTCCTCTCGATCAGCACAAACGTCGGCATCGCCATTGGCTCCGCCTTGACGGGCGCGATCATTTCGTCACAGCACGCCAGCCATCCGGTCGCCTCGATTCACCGCGCGTACATCGTCCTCGGCTTCATCACCCTGCTCGCCGTGCCGATTGCCGCGCAAATCCACCGCCGCACCGCCGCGCAGACCGCCGCCGTTCTCGCCGCAAATGCCGAACGCAAAGAACGCCGTGCCGCCCGCCGCGCCGCGCGCCAGGCCGCCAAATCCGCCCCCTCCACCACCGGCGACGACTGAGGATTTTTGAACCGCGAAGGCGCGAAGCACGGTGAGAAAAGAAGAGGTGGCCGCTTATCCCCTACTTGCCTCCCACCGTCTGTGCATAGATCGTCAGTTCTTCCTCATCAACTCGTACCACAACGTGCCTGCCCAGAAAGAGTTCCTTCAATCGGCACCGCCAGATGTCTGCGATGGTATGTGCGAGGGGCAGCCAGACAGCGTTATCAATCTTGGTCCAGTCGGGATCAGCCGTAAATGTGTCCTGCGAGAGATGGACATGATTTATGACGTACTCGATTTGAGCGTTTGTCCAGTTCAGCGCCCTGAACTGCTGGAGAAACGTATTCCATTCTTCTGGTGATCTGCTGCTGGTATCACGCAGAAGAAGATCATCGTGCTCAACGAAATTCGGCCAAAGAAGGTCGAGCGCGTACATCATCGTGCTCATCCGAGCATTGATGTGCTCATACGCTTCGTAGACGCCCCAATCGCCCTGATGAGGATTCGCCGCTTTCCATGTCTGGAACTCTGGCTGTTGCATGAAGAAGTGTGCAAATGCCTTTCGCGCTTCCACGCCAGCCCTCTCTTCTTCGCGTCCTTCGCGCCTTCGTGGTGTAAACCGACCCGTCACAAAGATGCCCAGGGGGTTATTGAGCGGTGCGCCATAGGCTTCTACGCAATCTGTTATTGTGCTGCCTTACCAGAGGCGAGTTACCGCATACGCGTCAAATGCACTATCCACGCTGAGGATCGGCAGATTCTCCGTCATCGCCTGAGCAATCAGCAGACGATCGAATGGGTCGCGGTGATGGATCGGGAGTGCGGTAAGCCGCGCGATGTGGCCAACGGTAATATCGAATAACGCAATATCGTTGTCGCGCTGTTGTTGCGCGATAACCTCTTCGATTGGGCCGCGAAGTGCGAGTTTCCCGATGCTGATTTTGATTGCCATCTCCCACGCACTCGTGATGCTCAGATATACCTCGGTCGCACTATCTTCGATGATCGTCCGCGCAGATACACTCAGCAGCCTATCTGCCTCAATGAACCAGAGAAATGTGTGCGTATCCAGCAAAACGCGCATCTATTCCATGTACTCGCGGAAGTCTTCGAGGGGGGCATCGAAGTCGTCCGCTATGAAGAGCACTGTTCCCTTGGCACTTCCAGCCTGTCGGCGGCGATGCTCCCGCTTGGGAACCGCGACAAGTTGCACGACCTGCGCGCCTTGATCCGCTTCCTTCTCGATCAAAACCGTTTCGCCGCGGGCGGCGGCGTCCATGAGATCGGGAAGCCGCTCCTTTGCTTCATCCATCGTTACTTGAATCATCGCGTTCCCCGCCTCTCTTTACGCCGTATCGTGCATCGCTATTATCACATACGGAAGATGCCCCAGGTGGTATCGGGGATCGGGGCGTTGCGGGCGGCGGCGATGCCGAGGCCGAGCACGAGGCGCGTATCTTCCGGGGCGATGATGCCATCGTCCCAGAGGCGGGCGGTGCTGAAGTAGGGGTTACCCTCCTGTTCGTAGGTATCGAGCGTCGGGCGCATGAAGGCGTCGCGCTCGTCTGGTGCCATTGTTTCGCCGTGGGCGCGCAGATTGTCCTCACGGATCGTCAGAAGGACATTCGCCGCCTGCTCGCCGCCCATCACCGAGATCCGGGCGTTCGGCCACATCCAGAGTTGGCGCGGCGCATAGGCCCGGCCACACATCGCGTAGTTGCCCGCGCCGAACGAGCCGCCGATGACGACCGTGAACTTCGGCACCGCCGCGTTGGCGACCGCCATCACCATCTTCGCGCCATCGCGCGCGATGCCGGCGTTCTCGTACTGCTTGCCGACCATGAAGCCGGTGATGTTCTGCAGGAAGACGAGCGGAATCTTCCGCTTGGCGCATAACTCGACGAAGTGCGCCCCCTTCTGCGCGCTCTCGGAGAAGAGGATGCCATTGTTCGCAATGATCCCCACAGGATAGCCAAAGAGGGACGCGAAGCCGCAGACGAGCGTCGCCCCGTAGCGCGCCTTGAATTCCTGGAAGCGGCTGCCATCCACGATGCGCGCGATCACCTCATGGACATCGAACCCCATGCGCGCGTCGCTCGGCACGATGCCGCCTAACTCGGCGGGATCGTACACAGGCGGCTCCGGCGGGAGAACGGGCGGCGGCGGCTTTTCGCCGTGCAGATTGGCAACGATGGCGCGGCAGATCGCCAGCGCGTGCTCATCGTTCACGGCGTAGTGGTCGGCGACGCCGGAGAGCGTCGTGTGCACTTCCGCGCCGCCCAATTCTTCGGCGGTCACTTCCTCGCCGGTGGCGGCCTTGACGAGTGGCGGGCCGCCGAGAAAGATCGTCCCGGTGCCGCGCACGATGATCGTCTCATCGCTCATCGCCGGGACGTAGGCGCCGCCCGCCGTGCAGGAACCCATCACGGCGGCGATCTGCGGGATACCGGCGGCGGAGAGTTGCGCCTGATTGTAGAAGATGCGCCCGAAATGCTCGCGATCGGGGAAGACATCGGCCTGCA
>JAICJW010000468.1 GCA_025928215.1 Chloroflexia bacterium
CCCGGGCGCATTCGAGATTGACTATCGCGAGCACCTGCGGCAGATCGCGTGGGTGAACGAGCACGACTGGCTGTTCGACCGGCCCGCGAAGAAGTACCCGGTGCGGCGGCTCGTCGCCGGGGCATTCCGCGCCCTGGCGCGCATCGCCGCGCCCGCGCGGTCCCCGACACGCCCGGCCCCCATGCCGTAGTCTAATACCCCGGTCGTCGTCGCGTTGTCATCTCCATCTCCGAACCGAGGAGGCAGCCAGCCATGTCCATCGCAGCGCCCGTGCACCCCCACGGCACCGCCGAGCAGCCCGTGCAGCGCCTGCCGCTGCGCGCCCTGTTCGCCGCCAACACCGTCTCCTATGTCGGCACCTTCATGACCCTCATCGCCCTCCCCTGGTTCGTCCTCACCACCACCGGGAGCGCCGCCATGACCGGCCTGACCGCGATGGCCGTCGCCCTCCCCCAGGTGCTCGCGGGTTTCTTCGCCGGCTCCCTCGTCGACCGCCTCGGCTACCGGCGCACCAGCGTCCTCGCCGACCTCGCCGCGGGCGCCACGGTCGCCCTCGTCCCGCTCGCGCACCACCTGGCGGGGCTGGCGTTCTGGCAGCTCCTCCTGCTCGTCTTCCTCGGCAACCTGCTGAATGCGCCGGGCAACATCGCGCGGCAGAGCATGCTCCCCGACCTCATCCGCCTCGCCGAGGCCAACCGGGACCGGGCGAACGCGTGGTACCAGAGCACCTTCAACACGGGCTTCCTCACGGGGCCGCTCTTCGCCGGGTTGGCGATCTCCGCCCTCGGCGCGAGCAACGTGCTCTTCATCGACGCGGCGACCTTCGCCTTCTCCGCCCTCGCCGTGGCGACGGCCGTCCCGACACTACGCGCACCGCACGCCCCGGCGGGCCGGTACCTCGACCAACTGCGCGAGGGGCTGCGCTTCATCGCCGCAGACCGGGTGCTGCTCGGGTTGGCTGCAACAACGCTGGGGGTGAGCTTCCTCGGCCCCGCCTTCCAGAGCGTCATCCTGCCCGTCTACGCCCGCGACCTGTACGGCAGCCCGCTCGCGCTCGGCGTGCTGCGCGGCGCGTTCGGCGGGGGCACGCTGCTCGGCACGCTGCTCTACGGGCTCTGGGGCACGCGGCTGCCGCGGCGGCCGCTCTTCGCGGGGCTCTTCCTCGCCTGCGCCGTGCCGGTGGGGCTGCTGCTCCTGCGCCCGCCGCTCGCCCTGGCCGCGGCGGCACTCGTGGTGACCGCGGCGGCGTTCGGGCCGACCGTGCCGATCCGGGCGACGGTCTACCAAGAGCGGACCCCGGCGGGGCTGCGGGGGCGGGTGTTCGGGACGGTGGCGGCGCTGGGGTTCGCGGCGGCGCCGCTGGGGACGACGCTGTGCGGGCTGGCGATCGCGCGGTGGGGGGTAGTCGTCGCGCTGGGGATCGCGCTGGTACTGCTGGTTGCGCTCGCAGCGGGTGTCACGGTTGCGCCCGCGTTCGGAGGAATGGACACGCCGAGCGATGCAGCCACCCCGCGCCTCGTGTCAGTATCGTGACCCGCGTGCGCGGGGCGGCATGGGGTGATACGAGTCCGGTTGGCATATCCGGACCTCGCTCCGGGCGGCGTTCCAGTCCCGGCGCGTGAGCCGAAGATCATGACCAGCGGGCAAGACGGTTTTGAGACAGGCTGTAGAGGGTGTATGAGAAGGGTCCGTACAGCGCTCACGCGAGCCGCCGCAGCAGGAGCCGGATGCCCGCCAGATAGACCAGCGCCTCGCTCGTCGAAGGTAGCCGCTCGTAATCCTTGCTCAACCGCCGATACCGTCCCAGCCACGCGAATGTTCGTTCGACCACCCAGCGCCGTGGCAGCACGTTGAATCCCGGCTGGTAGCCCATGACCTCGAGTAGCTCCGGATCGTATCGCTTCAGTTGCCGCCACCATGGATAGACTACCTCGACCGCAATGCCGGTGGTCGTCTTCGCCCACTGCCGGAACGCACCCGCGTACCCCTGATCCGCCCAGACATGCCGCAGCCGTGGGAACCGTCCGCCGAGCGTATTCAGCACCAGTTTGCCACCCTCCCGGTCGTGCAGATCGGCGGGATGGACGACCGCCGTAAGCACAAGTCCCATCGTGTCGACAAGGATGTGTCGCTTCCTGCCATTGACCTTCTTGCCGCCATCGAAGCCATGCGGCCCGCCCTGCTCGGTCGTCCGCGCGCTCTGGCTGTCGATGATCCCGGCCGAGGGCGTCGACTCCCGCCCGGCCCGCAGGCGCACCCGCTCGCGCAATCGGGCATGGATCCGCTCCCATGTCCCATCGATGCGCCAGGCGCGGTAGTAGTGGTGGACGGTGGACCAGGGGCCATACTCGCGCGGTATGTATCGCCATGCACAGCCCGTGCGCACGAGGTAACCGATGCCGTCCATGATGACGCGCAGATTGACCGCGCGGGGACGCCCGCCGGGCTTGGCGACGGGCAAGAGCGGAGCGAGGAGTGCCCACTCCTGGTCGGTGAGGTCGCTGGGGTAGCCGGATGAGGACATAGAGGTACTCCGAGACGCGTCCGATGAACGATCTCGGTTACTCTATGCCCGCTTTCCTACCCTTCTCATACACCCTCTACAGACTATCTCAAAAGGGGACCGGCCCTCAGGATGGATGACTCGGCGGCACCTGCCCCACCGCCAAGACGCTGCCTTCGCAGTAGTATAGGTCGGGACGATTGACCAACTGCTCGCCCCCTGAACCGTCTCGCTGCGCCCGCCAGAATGCCAGGTCATCTTCCGACACCTGGAATGCCTCCGCCATCTGCGCAAATGTCTCCAGGAACCCCGACAGGAATGCGTGCTCCACCGGCCGCAGCGGCGCCCACCGCTCGATCAGCGTCGTTCGCTGCCAGACATCCTCCAACCCTGCGCCCTCCAGCCAGCGCCGCAGGCTCCGCCCTCGCAGCACCCCCGCCGCCTGCGCGGATTGGCGCTGGCCCACTTCGAGTAGGTGCCACCAGATCTCGGGGGGCATCGGCGCGAAGATCATGTGCGCCACCTCCTGATCCTTGACCGCCACCACCCCGCCCGGTCGCACCACGCGCCGGAACTCCGCCAGCGTACGTGCCAACTCGGTGTCGGTCAGATATTCGGTGGTGTTGGCGCACCAGA
>JAICJW010000103.1 GCA_025928215.1 Chloroflexia bacterium
CCGTGGCGGTCGTCGGGGGGAAAGTAAGTGCCGGCGTAGAATGGCTCGCCGTCGGGCGTGAGGAAGACAGTCATCGGCCAGCCGCCTTGCCCTGTGATCGCCTGCACCGCCGCCATGTAGATCGTGTCGAGATCCGGCCGCTCCTCGCGGTCTACTTTGATATTAACGAACCGCTCGTTCATCAGCGCGGCGGTCGTCGGGTCCTCGAACGATTCATGCTCCATCACATGGCACCAGTGGCACGCCGCGTAGCCAATCGAGAGCAGGATTGGCTTTCTCTCCGTCCGGGCACGATGCAGGGCTTCGTCGCCCCACGGGTACCAATCCACCGGATTATCCTTGTGCTGCAAGAGATAGGGGCTGGTCTCATGCGCGAGCCGGTTCGCCATAGCTGGCCTCCGATACGATGACGTGCGTGAGGAACGGCGACGATATGCGCGGTCGCTCATTGTAGTATCGCACCAGGTATGCCGCGTGCGACGGGCGCCGCCTTGATACAATGCCTCTCCAGGCGCGACACACCCGTCGTTGGAGGGAGATATGCAGCCAAACGAAGAGACGCCCATCGTCAATATCATCGGCGAGCGCGTTGCGCTTGGGCCGATTCGGCGCGATCTGTTACCGCTGTATCAGCGATGGATCAACGATTTCGGCACCCTGCGCACGCTCGCCGTTTCCCCACGCCCGATGACAATCGAGAGCGAAACCGCGTGGTACGAGCATGCCGCCACATCAGATGCGTCTATTATCTATTTCACGATCTATGAGACGGCATCATGGCAACCAATCGGCAACACGGACTGGCGCGACATTGACTATCGGAACCGGACCGCGACTATGGGGATCTTCATCGGCGATCCGGCGGATCGGGGCAAGGGCTACGGGACCGAGGCAACGCGCCTGATGCTCGATTATGCCTTCACGGGCCTCGGCCTGCATAGCGCGATGCTCACTTGCTATGCCTTCAATCAGGCCGGGCAACGTGCCTATGAAAAGGCCGGATTCCGCCGATGCGGGCGGCGCCGCGAATGCCATCTGATGGGCGGGAAACTGTGGGACGAAATCTTCATGGAATGCCTGGCGAGCGAGTTTGAAAGCCCCGTCCTCGCGCGCATCTTCGCGCCGGACGAGCCACACTGATCGGAGGAACCTCACCCCTGCCCCTCTCCGTCACGCGAAGAGGGGTGACTCATCGCGATGCCGTGACATTCTCCGAACATCGCGATCTATCGGAGGTCGCGCCCCCTCTCCTTTGCCTCTGGGCAAAGGAGAGGGCTGGGGGTGAGGTTCCCCCGTCACAGCCGCGTCCGCACCGCCCAGAGTTCCGGGAAGGCCTTTTCTTTCAGGGCTTCCATCAGGTAGTCAACGCCGCTCGTCCCTGCCGTGCCGGGGCGGTCGCCGATGGCGCGGTCGGCGATACGGACATGCATCGCCGCCATCAGCCAGACTGATTCCGACAGATCAACCAGCGCTTCCGCGACGCGATAGAGCATGCCAGCGCGTGATGGCTCGCGATAGAGGATTTCCAGATCGAAGCCCGCGCGGTTGAGCGCGCCGCGAAATGCCACCCAGATCGGGCTTTCGCCCGACGTGCGCAGGCCGAGCGCGTGCAGCATCTGATGGGCCTGTGCGGATTCCGAGCCGCTCGCCGTGCCTAGTGACGGGCGGAAGGCCAGGAAACTGCGCGGCGGCAGATGATCGAGCAGCATCATCTGGTCATTCAGAAGCCGCTGAATCGCCGCGACGCGGAGCAGGTGCTCCACCGCAACCTCGCAGTCGTCCGTATCGAGGGCGGCGGTCGCGCAGTGGAGATCGAGCAGTTGCTGTTTGAACCACAACTCGAATGTCTGATGGACGACGATGAAGAAGTGCTCCGCCGCTTGCGCGTGCATCGGCATATCGGGCGGCCCAACGGGCGTCTGCAAGGCGAGTATCTCCGGCAAGCGAAGATAGACGCTGTACGTCAGTGAGGTTTCAGTCGTCATCACGGCACGCTCCGATACGGAAGGGGGCTGGCTGCATGCTGGGTCGGTTCACCGCTATTTCGCCACGATCAGGCGGCGGCGTCAAGCGGGCGGTGCTATACTGCCGCCCGCACCGGCAAATTGGGGAGAACAACGGCATGGAAGGGGGCATGGGGTGGACGCGACCGAACTCTGCTTTACACCTGCGACGGAACTGAGCGCGCTGATCCAATCGCTCGATCTCTCACCCGTCGAACTCGCCGAAGCGGTGATCGCGCGCATCGAACGGCTCAACCCGACGCTGAACGCCTTCCTCACCTTCACGCCGGAAATCGCACGGGAGAACGCGAAAGCCGCCGAGACGCGCGCGCTCCGCTTCGAGCGGCGCGGCCCGCTCGACGGTATCCCCTACTCGATCAAGGACCTCGAACAGACGGCGGGCGTCCGCACGACATTTGGCTCCAAATTCTTCGAGCATAATGTCCCCGCCGCGGACGGCGCGGTCGCGGCGCGGATGAAGGCGACGGGTGGCGTCTTCCTCGGCAAGACGAACACGCCGCATTTCGGCTACAAGGATATGTGCGACAACCTGCTCGGCCCGCCCTGCCGCAATCCGTGGAATACCGAGCGCACATCGGGCGCATCGTCGGGCGGCGCGGGCGCGGCGGTGGCGGCGGGGCTTGGCCCGATCGCGCATGGGTCGGACGGCGCGGGTTCGATCCGCATCCCCGCCGCGCTCTGCGGCATCTTCGGCATGAAACCCTCGTACGGGCGCGTCCCCTATTACCCGAACGCCGACTACTTCGCCCTCCGCTCCCACAATGGGCCAATGACCCGCACCGTGCGCGACGGCGCGCTGATGCTGCAAGCGATCGCCGGACCGGATCACCGCGACCCCCTGACGATTGACGCGCCGCCGGACGACTACCTCGCCGCGTGCGACGGCGATCTCACCGGCCTGCGTGTCGCGTGGAGCCCGGACCTCGGCTACGCGGCGGTGGATTCCGAAGTCCGGCAGATCGCCGAGCGGGCGGCGATGCGCTTTGCGGACCTCGGCGCGACGGTCGAGGAACCGGCGCTCAACTGGCCCGATCCCTACGAGTGGCACAAGATTATCTATCAGGTCAACGTCGCCACCCGTAGCCACGAGCGCGCCCTCGCCCGCCCGGACTGGATCGAGCCGACGATGATGCGGATGATGCTCAACGCGGGCCGCTACAGCGCCATCGAACTGAACGCGGCGATTCTCCAGCGCAGCGTCTTTTACAACGCCGTCCGCGCGACGTTTGATACCTACGATGTGATGTTGACGCCGCAGATGCCCGTCACCGCCTGGTCGTGCGCGCCGGGCGCGGAAGAAGGGACGTTCGAGATTGACGGTCGCCCGGCGTCGAGCATCTTTGACCGCGTGCCGTTCATGTACCCCTTTAACCTTACGGGCTACCCGGCGGCAAATGTGCCGTGCGGCTTCACACATGACGGGTTGCCCGTCGGCCTACAGATCGTTGGCCGCTGGCACGCGGACAGCATGGTGCTCCGCGCCTCAGCCTGCTTCGAGGCGTTGCAACCCTGGGCACAGCACCGCCCGCCAGTCGAGGGAAAGGACTGAGGACTGAGGATTGAGGATTGAGGATTGAGGACTGAGAGGACGGGTAAAGACGATCGTGGGAGATGCGCAAATCCCCACTCAGTCCTCAGTCCTTCGACGCAGGAGGAAGAGATGGCGACACAACACATCGAGTTTGGCTACAACCCGCCGAGTGGCGACCGGGGCATCGAGACGATTGACGGCGCGACGTATGTGCGCGACTTGCACGAGGTCTGCGATCTCGCCAGCCAGCACTTCGACACCTTCTGGATCTCCGACCACTTCATGCGCGGCGATACCTTCCGGATGGAATGCTGGACGCACCTGACGTGGCTGGCGGCGCGCTACCCGACGCAAACGCTCGGCACGGTCGTGATTGGTAACTCGTACCGCCATCCGCCGCTGCTCGCCAAGATGGCGGCGAGCCTGCAAGCCTTCAGTCGCGGGCGGCTCATCATGGGCTACGGCGCGGGCTGGCTCGAAGATGAGTATCGCGCCTATGGCTATGAGTTCCCCTCCGCCCGCGTCCGCATCGCGCAGATGGTCGAGGGGATCGAGGTGATGAAGGCGATGTGGACCGAGCGGCCCGCGAACTACCACGGCACCTACTATCAGGTGACGAACGCGTATTGCGAGCCGATGCCCGACCCTGTTCCCCCGGTGATGATCGGCGGCGATGGCGAAAAGTATCTTCTCCGCGCCGTCGCCGAGCACGGCGATTGGTGGCTCACCTACTCGCGCGGCACAGATGTTATTCAGCACAAGATGGACGTTTTGCAGCAGCATTGCACCGATGTCGGGCGGGATTACGCGACGATCCGCAAGGTCTATCCAATGACGGTCTATCTCGCGGACTCCCGCGCGGCGGCGGAGCGGCAGGCGGGATCGAAGACGGAGAGCGACAGCCCGCCCTTCGTCGGCGAACCCGCCGCACTCGTCGAGCGCATCCAGGAGATGAGCGGACTCGGTTTCGATCACTTCGCCCTCTCTTTCGCCGGTTGGTCGGACACGACGGACATGCGTCTGTTCATTGACAAGGTCCTACCGGCGTTCCGCTAACGGGAACGCCAGCGAGATTTGAACAGACCAGGAGAGGAATGTTTCCTGCATCAGCGAAGGAGCGCTTCAACATGCACGAGATCTACCAGATCAAGGCACTTGCGCTCTACAATGCCTACGTTATAATCGCTGCATGGGATGGAATGTCGAAGCTACCAACCAGTTCGAAACATGGTATGACGAACTGAGTGCGGCGGATGATGATGCGGTCTCGGAGGCGATAGACGCACTCGTGAATGATGGCCCAAAGCTTGGTCGCCCATTCGTGGACACTCTGACTGGCTCGCGCATTCCAAATCTCAAGGAATTGCGTCCAAAGCGTAATGACATTCGTATCCTCTTCATTTTTGACCCGCGCCGCACCGCAATTCTTCTGCTCGGCGGAAGTAAGACGAATGACTGGCGCAGATGGTACGAGCGAAACATCCCGGTAGCAGAGCGACTGTACGATGACTACCTCTCGGAACTGAGGAAGGAAGGATTGATATGAGTGGACACCGGCCCTGGTCCGAGATTCGACATCAGCGATCACCTGAGCGGGAAGCAAAGATTGCGGAGGGGACGCGAGCGATTCTGCGCGAGAATACGCTGATGCGATTGCGACAGAATCAGCGTATTACGCAGCAGGAGTTGGCCGCCGCGCTCGGTGTGTCGCAGGTCAACATTTCGCGCATCGAGCATGAAGACGAGCCGCAACTCTCCACGATGCGGCGGTTCGTTGAAGCCCTCGGCGGTGAACTGATCGTGCAGGTGCGGATCGGCGATGAGACATTTGACCTGCTCGCGGAATGACGTCGCGAGAATGTGAGGAGAGTCGGTGAAGATCGCGTTTGCCTCGCTCGTCGGGGTCGAACCGGTGCCGTTTCCGACGCTCCTCGCGCGGGCGAAGGCGGCAGGGCTGGATGCCATTGAGGTCAATGTCGGCCCGACATTCCCACGTATTGCGGACGCGCCGTATCCCGGCCATCTCGATCTGGCGGCGATTCTTCGTGATGGGCCGGAGCAAGTGCGGGAGATGCTTGCGGCGCACGGCGTCACGATTACCTCGCTCGCGCCGATGCTGAACCTGCTCGCGCCCGACCCCGCGCTGCACGAGGAACGGATCACCGCGTTTCGCCAGACGATTGATGCCTGCGTCGCGCTTGGCGTGCCGACGGTTGTGACGTATGGCGGATCGGCGTTCGGCATGCATTTCTATGGGCTGCCGGGTGTCGGGCCGGATCATCCGTCGAGCCATCTCTCCGAAAATATCGCCATCTTCAAAACCGTCTTCACGCCGCTCGCGGACTATGCCGAGGCGCGCGGCGTGCGGATCGCCTTCGAGACGGCGGCGCGCGGCGGCGGACACGGAAATGTCGCGCACAGCCCGGCACTCTGGGAGATGCTCTTTGATGCGGTGCCCTCCCCCGCGCTCGGCCTCAGTTTCGATCCGTCGCACCTGATCTGGTTGCAGATTCCCCATATTCCCGACCTGATCCGGCACTATGGATCACGCATCTATCACTTCGACGCGAAGGACACCGAAATCCTGCCTGCGGTGCTAGCGCGGCAAGGTATCCTCGGCAGCGGCTGGTGGCGCTATCGCCTGCCGGGCCTCGGCGCGCTCGATTGGCGCGCGATTCTCTCCGCGCTCGGTGACATCGGTTACGATGACGTTATCAGCATCGAGAACGAAGACCCGCTCTTCCTCGGCCTCGATGGCGTCGCGTGGGCCGCCAATTATTTGCGCGGCATCTTCCCGCTATACAACGATACCCGCAAGGATGCCGAGAAAGGGGACGAACACAGAGACCGCAGAGAGCATGGAGAAGAATACGAATGAATCCCTCTCCGCAGTCTATGCGGTCTCCGTGCCCTCTGTGTTCGTCCCCTTTCCTGGCGGCTAGGAATGCATTCTGAAGGGAGCGATGGCAATGGCTGAGCGTGTACGAGTGGGGTTGATTGGGTGCGGAAAGATCGCGCAGACGCACGCCGCCGCGCTCTCTACACTGCCGGAAGCAGAATTCGTCGCCGTTGCCGATCTCGATCAGGAGCGCGCGCGGGCGATGGCCGAGGATTTCCACGTTCCGCGCGTCTTCCCGAATGCAGAGGCGATGCTGGCGAGCGGCGACGTCGAGGCGGCGGTGGTCTGCACGCCGCATCCGAGCCACACGCCCCTCGTCGTCGCGGCGGCAGAGGCGGGCGTCCATGTGCTCTGCGAGAAGCCAATCACGACCCGCCTCACCGATGCCGACCGGATGATCGCCGCTGCCGAACGCGCGGGCATCAAATTCGGCGTCATTTTCCAGCGCCGCTTCTGGCCCGCCGCGCAACGGATGCGCAACGCGATTGATGCGGGGCAACTCGGCAATCTGACGCTCGGCGAGTGCATCGCCCATCTCTCGCGGGATCGCGCCTACTTCGCGCAGGATGCCTGGCGCGGCAAATGGGCGACCGAGGGCGGCGGCGTGCTGATGAATCAGGCCGTCCATACGATTGACAAATTCCAGTGGTTCATGGGGCAGGCCGTGGAAATCTTCGGGCGCTACGCGACGCTCGTACATGGCGACTACATTGATGTCGAGGATACCGTCGTCGCGACGGTGAAATTCGCCAGCGGCGCGCTTGGCATCATCGAGGCATCCACGAGCATCAATCCGAACCGGGGCTTCCGCGTCGCGGTGCATGGTGACAATGGCGCGACGGCGAGCGTCTGGGAATTCCCGGAGGGCAAAGAGGGGATCAACGACATCTGGACGGTGAGCGGCGAGGAAACGTACATACCCGTCTGGGAAGGCGTCGAGCAGCGGCGCAGCGGCTTCCCGCACTTCCATATGCTGCAAATTCAGGACTTCCTCCAGGCCGTCCGCGACGACCGCCCGCCCGCCGTCACCGGCGCGGAGGCGCGCAAATCGCTCGAAATCATCCTTGCTATCTACCATTCGTCGCGCACCGGCCTGCCCGTCCAACTGCCGATCACGGGCGCGGACATCGGGGAATAATCGAAACGAAACGATACAAGGTAGGGGCGCACAGCCGTGCGCCCCTACATGTTGATCGTTCTTATCGCGCCACACCTGCCCCCGCAAAGATCGCATCCTGCTCGGCGCGCAGGGACCAGAGGAATGAGTCGGCGGGGCGTTCGATCATGTCGTAGGTGATTGGCTGATCCACCGCGACGGCGCGCGTCAGGCGGACGCCGTTCGTCATCGTCAGCGGCAACAGGTTTTCGGCGCGAACAACCTCGGCGCGCTCGATCAGGCCGTAAACCATCCGGCCGCCGCTGCCATCCAGCGTTTCGCCCGCCGTCAGATCGCGCTTCGCGACGGCGATCACGTCCGCAACGGGCGTGCCGATCGGTGCGCCCGTCGGCTTGCCATACAGCCCGGCTTCCGCGATGGACATCGGCGCTTCGATGCCGCAGAGATGGTAGGGGCGGTAGTGCGCGGCGGTCGTGCCATCCGGCCCCATCTTCAGGCCATAGAAGCCGAGGTCCTGGGCGATGCGGGCGTGATCGGTGCGCACGACGATGAAGACACCGATATCGAGATGGTTCGGCAGCACCGTCTCACCATCCGGCGCGACCGCGTTCGCCAGTTCCACGACGCCGAACGCATTGAGCACGCCGCCTTCGGCTTGCAGACTAAAGACGGTCGCGAGGTCGGGAATTGTCGCGCTCGGCTCGTGCATGCCGCGCACGTCCGGCACGAGGCCCGTCATATTCGCGACGCTGCACATCTCGATCTGCGACTTCGAGCCGTCACGGAACGAGTTGTACATCTGCGCGTTCAGTTGCTGCTCTTGCACCAGTTGCGGGTCGTAGCCGTAGCGGGCGAACGCTTCATCCGGGTCGCCCTCGCGATCGGTGCGAAACCGGCGCGTGCCCCGGCCCGCGACGACGACTTCCAATCCGAGCGCCTGCGCCCAATCCACGAGGCGCATAATGCAGCCCGGTTGGTCGCCGTCCGCGACGGTGTAGACGACGCCCGCCGCCCGCGCCCGTTTATTCAGCAGCGAGCCGACCGCGACATCAGTCTCCATGTTGACCATCACGATGTGCTTGCCGCGGGCAATCGCCGCCGCGCCGATCCGCGCGCCATTCTCCGGCACACCCGTCGCCTCGACGACGACATCGAGCGGCGCGTCGCAGAGCGCAAGCGGGTCATCCGTCACCGCCGCCTTGCCCTGCTCGATTGCCCGCGCGATGCTTTGCGCGTCGCCCGCGCGCAGAACATCGTCTGCCATCAGTCCATTGCGGGCGAAGACCGCTTGCGCCTTGTCCGGGAAGAGATCCGCCAGCGCGACGAGCCGCAGCCCCGGCATGCGCGACACCTGATGCGCGACGCTCGATCCGAACTTCCCCGCCCCGACGATGCCGACGCGTATCGGCCTACCTGCCTGCTCCCGCTCCGCCAGATCCGCCGCGATCATGCGCTCTCTCCTTCTCTGTCCGCGAGGCTCACCGCGCACAGGGTATGAGAGAGGCAGGCAACGCGCAACATGGCGGCCCGCATCATGCGAAGAATACGATCAATAGACGACGTTCGCCCGAAAGATATGCTAGGAGGAACTCGATGCCCTTCGACCAGTACCACGAGCCGCCGAATGAGTTGCCCGACGAGATACGCACCTTCGCCCGGATGATCCTCTCATTGATCGAGGAAGCGCAGGCGATTGACTGGTACGAGCAGCGCATGTCGGTTGAGAAGAACGAGCAGGCAAAGGCGATCATGGCGAACGCGCAGCAGGAGGAATTCAAGCACTTCGGTATGGATCTGGAGTTCCTGCTCCGCCAGAAGCCGAAGTGGCGCACGGAGATGCAAAACATCCTCTTCAAGGAGGGTGACATCGTCCAGCACGGTGAGCAGGCGGAAAAAGCCGTTGACTGAGAAAAATCGGTGGACGGGTGCCCGTCCGCCATCCCGAATCGAGGCGATCCATGAAAACAGAACTATTGAATACACAGGGAGCAAAGACGTACGCGGTCATCTTCGACAAGGGCGATGAGGTGATCGCCGGGTTGCAGGCATTCGCTCAGGCGCACGATGTCGCGACGTATGAGATCGTCGGCATTGGCGCCTTCAGCGATGTGATACTCGGCTACTTCGACCGCGACCGGAAAGACTACAAAAAAATCCCGCTCGATGAGCAGGTTGAGGCACTCTCGCTCGTCGGCAATATCTCGCGCGCGGACGGTAAGCCGAAGGTGCATGTCCATGTCGTCGTCGGCAAGTCGGATGGCACCGCGTGGGGCGGGCATATCCTCGCGGCGCATGTCTGGCCGACGCTCGAACTGATCGTTACCGAAGCGCCCGCCCACCTGCAACGCACGACCGATCCGGAAACGGGCCTGGCGCTGATTGACATTCGCGCCTCCCACGCGGCGTCACCCACCCGTTCCTGAACCCTTATTAGGGAGTGCTCGCAAAGGAGTAATGCAGCATGTACGCCGTCAAAGTCGAACGCGCGATCGAGCGCATCCCCGGTGTGGCGGAAAACGGCGCGAAAGTCGCACACGCGATCCATAACGCGGTCCTCAGGAGTGGCGATCCAGTCCGCAAAGCAGTTGATTTCCTCCACGGAACATGGCTTGGCCACCCTCTCCATCCGGTGCTGACCGATATTCCCATCGGGGCATGGGCACTGGCGATGATGTGCGATCTCGTCGCGGCGCAACGTGATTCCGGGGAAACGGAAAAAATGGCCGACACGCTCGTCGCCATTGGTGCGGTCGCCGCCGTGCCGACCGCGATTGCCGGCGTCGCGGATTACTCAGCGATTGATGAGTCCGCGATGACGCTGGCGACCGTCCACGGCCTGCTCAACAGCGCGGGATTAGTCCTCAATCTCCTTTCTCTCCGGGATCGTGTGACGGGCAACCGGCAGCGGGGCGTGATGCTCTCCACAGTCGCGTATGGCGCACTCAACTTCTCCGCATGGCTCGGTGGCGAGATGGTCTATCACCAGAAAGTCGGCGTCAGCCACCGCGCGGAGCCAGGTGGCACCGCAACGTGGCAGCGCGCCCTCGATAGCGCGGAACTCTCGGAGCGCGCGCCGAAACGCGTCGAAGTGGACGGCGCGCCCGTGCTGCTCTATCGGGACGGCGCGAACCTCTATGCCATCGGCGCGGTCTGTAGCCATGCGGGCGGGCCGCTCGATGAGGGCACGATCATGAACAACTGCGTGGAATGCCCCTGGCACAATTCCGTCTTCAATCTGCGCGATGGCAGTGTCGTTCATGGCCCGGCGACCGATCCCGAACCCGCGTACGACGCGCGCCTGCGGGATGGGCAGATCGAAGTCCGGCTGCGCCCTGCCGGGGAGCGTGGATGAGCATGCGCGATGTCGTCGTGATCGGCGCCGGACATAATGGCCTCGCCTGCGCCTGCTACCTCGCGCGCCGGGCTTCGCGGACGGCATCACCGGCCTCGCGTGGCGGCATGCGGAGGATTGAGAAGAGGAAATCGGGCTGCTCGGCGGCCATCCGATGCACCTCGATCTGACGCTGGACCAACTCGGCGCGTTCCGCCCGCTGCCCGAACTCGCCAGCCATCGCGGCCCGATTGACGGTTTGTATATGACGGGCGCGGGGACGTATCCAACGGGCGCCGTCTCCGCCGTACCGGGGCGCGCCGCCGCACGGGTCGTTCTCAAGGATTTCGGTAGACATCGTAAGGAGTGACAGATGAGTGGATCGCAAAAATCGGAAGTTGTCGTCATCACCGGGGCATCAGCGGGCGTCGGGCGCGCAACGGTGCAGGCATTCGCCAAACGGGGTGCGCATATCGGCCTGATCGCGCGCGGCACGGATGGCCTGGAAGGAGCGAAACGGGAGGTCGAGGCGGCAGGAGGCAAGGCGCTCGTTCTGCCGACCGATGTTGCGGACGCCGATCAGGTCGAGGCGGCAGCAGCGGCGGTCGAGCGGGAATTCGGGCCGATTGATGCCTGGGTGAACGACGCGATGGTCTCCGTCTTCTCGCCGATCAAGGAGATGACGGCGGATGAGTTCAAGCGCGTCACGGAAGTGACCTATCTCGGTTTCGTCTATGGCACGCTGTCGGCCCTGAAACGGATGCTCCCGCGCGATACCGGCGCGATTGTGCAGGTCGGCTCCGCGCTCGCCTATCGGAGCATCCCGTTGCAGGCGGCGTACTGCGCGAGTAAGGCGGCGATCCGGGGCTTCACCGACTCCGTCCGCTGTGAATTGCGCCACCGGAAGAGCAGAGTCCACCTCACCATGGTCCAGATGCCCGCGCTGAACACTCCGCAATTCGATTGGTGCCGCACCCGTCTCCCGCGCCATCCGCAGCCCGTGCCGCCCATCTATCAGCCGGAGGTAGCCGCGGAGGCGGTCTATTATGCGGCGCATCACCGCCGCCGCGAGATGTACGTCGGCCGCATGACCGTCGCGGCAATTC
>JAICJW010000009.1 GCA_025928215.1 Chloroflexia bacterium
CAATCCGACGAACCCACCCCCCCGTGATCCTGGTTCTACGTTTATAGCACCCCCGTCAGCGAATAGCTATTACGTCACACAATACGATCCCACCACATTTTTCCAGCTTGGGAGTTCTCAGGGAATCTCTGATGTGAACAGTGGCGGATCACAGAGCCATGCAATCATATTAGATTTTGGCAAACCCACATGCAAACCCAATCCGCCCCCAGCGCCGCCTGATCCAAGTGCCTGTACAACCCCTAGTTCACCAGGACTCGGGACAGGTCTAATTGCGAGTGGATATCCGCTTATAACGCTTCTCCAGATTGATAATATAGCACAGCAATTTGCGCAGGGATATGCATCACAGGCGGATTATGGATCGACCCTAACAATTATCGTGGGAACGAATAATTCAGTACATGACGTTAGCTATCCCTTGCACGGTCAAGCATGGGCCCAAATGATCAGTCGACTCAATGGTGAAATGCGCGATAACGACATTTTCAACGTGCCGGTGATTGGCGGGAACGATATGGAGGGAGATTACAACGATCCTGCCACCACACGATCATGGGTCGATGCATATTCTCAGAACGGCTTCTATCTCCTTGCGGATTACGGCGACGCTGCAGGTTGTGCGCGGGACAATTACTCAGATGTAGCGTGTTCCAACGGCTGGTATCAGCACGATGTATGGTATGTTTCCTATGGTGTCGGAAATGCACTCGCGTTTCCGGAGATTTATGCAGAATATGTTCGCGGAATAAGCCTCGGCGGCCGCAGTGACAATGCAAATCAGTGGGAACAGATCGCATTGTACGGCTATTACCAACATGGTACACCCGTCCAGTTCTTAGGAACACTGGCACAGCATGGCGCATGTTCTCAACCTAGCCATAATCAGGGCTGTAGTGGGGCGGACAATACGCCAGACCAAGCATGGATCTACCTTGCGGACGCACTCGATAGTCGAACGGAAACTGTAAATCAAATCCCGACGTATTCATCTGACATCTCATACAAGCCGACTTAAGGAACAGGAGTCAGTATGCGCCGATTTCTTCGCGGTACATTGCACAAGCGTGCAATCGGCATCAGCGTGTTGTTCCTGGGAATCGTGCTCGTGGCAGGTATGACTGTCTTTGCTGCTACGAACATATCATCTGATTTATCAACTGCAAAGAAAGGCACGGAGTTTCCCTATATGCTATTGCCTTCCGGCGCTACTCCAGATACTCCGCATCAGCGTGTTTTCGATGCAATGGCGACGGATCGTTCGCAAGCAATCGCACGCGCGACTCAGTCACCTCACCCTCGCAAGACGTTCGCACCGCCGCCCACCCTCACGCCTGCTCCGACATTCACACCCGTCACGGCTCCTTACGTCGCGATCGGCATCATCGAAGCGCATGATCTTGGCCCTTACGCGAGAGGCGTGCGGATTGCGAATCGTTGGGAAGGATACGTCAACGGTCAGTACGTCACTGTGTTTGCAGGAAAGATATCGGACACTGCAAAAGATGGATTCGTTGGCGTGACCAAGACCAAATTCGGGGAACCCTTTGGTGATCCAACTACGATATCTACTCCAACACAGCATGGAAGCGTCAAGATAACAGCAGTCAATATGTACCTGTTCACTTTGACGGCTGAGGATGGGACGGTGTTCACCTTTGACGTACAGACGCTGACATTCAAATAGGTCTGTATGCCGCATGAATCACCGACGAGGAACACGATGAAGATTCGCGCGTTATTAGATAGACGATTTTCGTGGGTAGTAATTGGTGGTGCCATGCTGCTCGCTAGCGCCGTGCTCATTGGATGTATCTCTGTCGGTGCTGCGTCGGATAATGCCTCAAATAAGCGCGCTACCGCCTCGGCACAGCGATATGCGACTGAACGCGCTCCTTTGCCACCGTACAAGCAGGCATATGCAGACATCGGCGCAACGAAGGAGGCGGCTGCCCTTCTCGCATCACCATTGCCAACGCGGGACACGCAGGCGACGTTTCCGCCCTTGTCAACTCCCTCCTTCGTGTACGGTATCCTCAATATGCATGAGAATCCATTCCGCCCTAGTCATGCAGCGGTGAACGAGTGGTTTGGTACCCTCAATGGCAAACATGTCGGCGTTTACGCGACCACCCTCGTTGAGGATGTTGACCGAGGTGCAGTTGGTATAGCAACGGAACAAGCCGATGGTACAGACATCTATCAAGAGTACCCGACAGCGACGAAACACGGTGCACTACGAATCATTGCTGTAAATGGCGTGCTCTTTACGCTCCAAGCGAAGGACGGCACGGTTTTCACGTTCGACCTTGCCACTCGAACCTTCGTGTGACGTGCCTGAACCATTTTCGTGCGGCCTTCATTGGCGGAAGTGCGCTGCTTTTGCTTGCGGCCATCGTCGCTGTCGCCACATTTACTGCGTCTGGCACTCTCCCGCCTACTCGATTGCCGCAGAGTCTCACGAACCCGAATCCTCCTTCTCCCACCGACGCACACCCTGAACCGACGCATGCCGCGCTGCTCCATCGCGATGCGACCGAGCGCGCGTTATTGCCTCCAGACAAGCAGGCGCGCGATCACATTGTTGCAACGAGACAGGCAGCAGTGATACAAATGCCCGCTAAACCTGCGATGAGTAGCGAACAGATTGCCATGACTCCGATTCCCACGCCGATCTCTTTGACGGGTATCGTCGATTCGCGTCAGAATCCCTTTCATCGCAAGCAGGCGGCAGAAAACTCTTATTTTGGTTCTCTGAATGGTGAACACATCGCCATCTTTGCTGGTGCCTCGGAGAAGGATACATTGCAAGGTGTCGTTGGCGTGGCGAGAGGGCAGGTAGGAAGTAATACTGACGATGTGTATCAGGAATACCTAACACCAACGAAGCATGGTTGGGTGCGTATTACGGCAGTGAATGGTTCGCAAGTATCACTCGTCGCGAAGGACGGTACACCGTTCGTGTTCGACCTCGCCACGCGGACGTTCGTCTAATCTTTCGCAGCCGTCGGTGTAAATCGCTCGGAGCGAGATGGAAGTGCATCGCCCGCTGAATATCGTCGGGGAGAAGGTCGCCCTCGGCCCGCTGCACCGCGATCTGCTGCCGCTCGACTGGCGCTGGACGAGCGATCTCGCTACGCTGCGAATGCAAGGCATGATTCCCGCACCCGTGACAGCGGAGTGGATCACCGCCCGGTACGAGTCCGGCACGGCGGATGACTCCCGCATCCTCTTCGCCATCTACGAGCGCGCGACGATGCGCCCGATTGGCGTGACGAACTTCCAGCATGTGGATGATCGCCATCGCACGGCGGAGTTCGTCATCTTCATCGGGGAGCAGGCGGCACGCGGCAAAGGGTACGGCACGGAGACGGCGCGGCTGATGCTCGATTACGCCTTCACCGCGCTCGGCCTGCAGAACGTCATGCTCGCCGTCTATGCATACAATGTGGCGGGCATCCACGCCTACGGAAAGGCCGGGTTCCGGGAATTCGCGCGGCGGCGGGAGTCGGTCTGGATGGGCGGCAGGCTGTGGGACACGATCTTGATGGAATGCCTCGCCACTGGCTTCACCAGCCCGGCGTTGGCGCGCGTGCTGACGCCCGATCAGGCATCATAACTGGCGTGGCAATCCGTGCGGCACGCGAGTTGCAGCGACATACGCAATGCCGCGCCAGAAGGGTGTGGATGATCCAACGGAGATGCTTCGATGCAACCGAACGAACCGACGGCACTGATGGAACACTGGCTCGCCACCGATCCCGAGAACGCGACACGCCTGCGGGGTTTTTACGCGGACTATGGAGAAACGGGCTTCCGCGACGAGGTCGAAGACTTCCTGACCGCGAATCCAGGGACGAGCGCAATTGCGGAAGATCTCCTGCGATGGGCGGCCGACCGGACGCCGCGCACCACCCGTTATCAGACGCTCGAATGGGTTTGCGAGCAGATTGATTGGGAGTACCTCACCGATCATGCCCGCATGCGACCATCTCCATAGCCTCACAGCAGCGCGGCGAGGATCGTGCAGAAGCGTTCGATCTCCTCTTCGCTGTTGTAGTAATGCACTGAGGCGCGTACCATCGCAGTGAGATTGCGCGCTTCCATATCCAGCCGCGTGCCGTACACCGTCGTGGATGAGACATTGACGCCGCGCGCAAGGAGCGCAGCCACGAGCCGCGCCGGTTCGTGCCCCGCGACGGTGAAGGTGACGATGCCGCATTGCTCCGCGCCGATGTCCCGCATCACGACGCCCGGCATCTCCCCTAACCGGCCCCGCAACAGCGCCCCGAGCGACTGGATGCGCGCCCACGTTGTTTCGATGCCCACGTCGCGGGCGTAGTCAATCGCGACGCCGAGGCCGATCTTCGTCGCGTAGTTCGTCTCCCAGTTCTCGAAGCGGCGGGCGTCCGGGCGGATCTCGTATCGATCCCGCGCAACCCATGTGGCGGCGTGATCATCGAGGAAGGGCGGTTCGAGCCGTTCGAGCATCGTGCGACGCACATAGAGGAAACCCGTGCCACGCGGGCCGCGCAGGTATTTTCGGCCCGTCGCGGAGAGCATGTCGCAGCCGATCTCCTCCACATCCACCGGCAGTTGCCCGACAGATTGGCAGGCATCGAGCAAATAGGGGATGCCCGCCGCCCGCGCCAGCCGCCCGACCGCCGCCGCCGGGTTGACGAGGCCGCCATTCGTCGGCACATGCGTGATGGCGATCAGCTTCACGCGGTCATCCATCATTCGTCGCAGGGCATCAACGGAGAGTTGCCCCGTCTCGTCGTTCGGGATCGCTTCGACGACCGCGCCGGTTCGCGCGGCGACCTGCAAATAGGCGATGTAGTTGCTGGCGTACTCCGCCATCGCCGTCAGGATGCGGTCGCCGGGGCGGAGCGGCACGGAGTAGAACGCCATGTCCCACGCGCGGGTGGCATTCTCAACGATGGCAATTTCGTCCCGCTGGCAGCCGATCAGTGCGGCGGCGGCATCGTAGGTGTGCTCGACCGCGTCGTGCGCCGCGTCCGCCGCCTCGTATCCGCCGATGTGCGCTTCCCGCTCCAGATGGGCGATCACCGCATCCAGCACCGGTCGGGGCATCAGCCCCGCACCCGCGTTATTGAGGTGCAGGACATGCTGACAGCCCGGCGTCTCCGCCCGCGCATGATCGAGGTCAAAGGTCACCTGCAACTCCTCCTTGATACGACCGGAGTCGAATCAAGTTCTTAGAGCCTGCTCCACCACACCGGAGCGCGGCGGCTGCGTGTCAGGATCGCGTGGATCGTCGCGGCAATCGGCAGGCTCACGCAGAGGCCGACGATCGCCCAGAGCGCGGCAAGGATCATCGTACGAACGGTGAGGCCACCGGCGAGAAGCGTGCCGGGGTCGAGGAGACCGGTGATAATTGGGCTGATCGTCCAGAGCGAGAGCAGCCCGAAGACCAATCCGCCCACCGCGAGCGCCGCGCCGATGGCGAAGACGAAATCGAGCGCGCGCACGCGGAACGGCGCCGCCTGACGTGGCTCGGCGCGGATGCCGGTCATCACCCGCGCCATCACGAGGGGCGGCGCGGGCGTGTCGGTGCCGTGGACCAGCGCGCCGAAGGCGAGTTCGCCCTCATACGCGGCGGCGCAGGCCGGGCAGGCGGAGAGGTGGGCGCGCAGGGCGGCTTCCTGCGCGGCGGGCAGGCGGCGGCGCACATAGTCGGGGAGCAGGGTGACGATTTCCACACAGGTCATGCCGCGCCTCCCTCGGCTGCCAGCACGGTACGGAGCGCCGCCTTCGCACGGAAAAGATGCGTCTTCACCGTGCCCATCGGCAGATCGAGGATGGCGGCAATCTCCTCGTAGGTGCAGCCACGCCAGTAATAGAGGTCGAGGACGAGCCGGTACGCGGGAGTCAGCCGGTTCATCGCCGCTATCACCCATTCCCGCCGCTCCTGCCGCAAGACAATCGCGGGCGGCTCCTCGCCTTCGGGCACCGGGACGGCGTCCGCGGCTCCTGGATCGGCGAAGGTCGAGGGATGGACAATGCGGCGACTCAGGCAGACATTATACGCGATGCGATAGAGCCAGGTGCTGAACTTTGCTTCCGCCCGGAAGCCGGGCAGACTGCGCCACGCGCGCAGGAAGGTCTCCTGCGTCAGGTCTATCGCTTCCTCGGGGTCGCGCGTCATGCGGAGGGCGAGATTGTAGACACCCGTTTGGTTGCGCTCGACCAGCCGCGCGAAGGCGTCGTTATCTCCCGCCTGCCCGCGCCGGACCAGTGTTTTCTCATCCTCCACCGGCGCGGCCTGCGGGGTCCAACTCCGGGTCAGTTGCCGTGCGATCGCCATTGCACTCATCGTCTCACCACCTCCACCGGGTTAGAGTGGCAGCGTCGGGGAATTGTTTCAAGGGGATGGGGGAGCCTCACCCCGGCCCCTCTCCGCTTGACGGAGAGGAGTGACTCACTGCAAAACCGTGGCATTCCCCATACATCCCAATCTTCAGGAGGTCGCTCCCCCTCTCCACGCGATGGAGAGGGGGTCGGGGGGTGAGGTTTCCTCAATCCTCCAGTATGGCTGGCGCGACGGTTCGCACCGGTGCCTTCGCTTCACTGAGCCGGAGACGGTCGTAGAGATGGGCGAGCGGGCGTGGCGCCCACCAGTTCCAGTCGCCGAGGAGCCGCATCGTCGCGGGGACGATCAGGGCGCGGACAATCGTCGCGTCGAGCGCGACCGCGAGCGCCATGCCCAGGCCGATAGACTTGATGATCACGACATCCGCCAGCCCGAACGCCGTAAAGACGCCGACCATGATCGCCGCCGCCCCGGTAATCAGCCGCCCGCTCCGTTCCAGCCCCGCCGCGACCGCCGCCCTATTATCGCGGGTGCGCAGATATTCTTCCTGAATGCGGCTGAGAAGCAGGACTTCGTAGTCCATCGAGAGGCCGAAGACGATGCAGAAAAGCAGCACCGGGACGGAGGGATCGAGGGACGACGGGGTGAAGTGCAGCAGGCCACTCAAATGCCCCTCCTGGAAGACCCAGACGAGCGCGCCGAACGACGCGGTGATCGAGAGCAGATTCATCAGCACCGCCTTGAGCGGCAGAATGACCGAGCCGAGCAGCAGGAAGAGGACGAGATAGGTCATGAGCATCACAAAGAGGAGCGCGGCGGGGGTATCCGCGCGGATTTGGGCGATCGTATCAATATCATTCGCCGTCACCCCGCTGACGAGCAGTTGCCCGTCCGCGACCGACCGCTGGGAGCGAATCTGCTCGACAATTGCTCGCGCCGCGTCGCTCGATCCGGGAAGCGCCGAGAAGACGGTCAGTGTCGCGATGTGCGGGCCGACGCTCCGGGCGATTGCCGCTTGCGCGGGCGCGGGTGGGTTGCCGCCGGGGGCATACAAGCGTTGGTATACCGCCCGATCGAAGGACGGATCGAGGTTGACGATACTCTCCACACGGAGGACGCCAGGAATTGTGCCGAGGTGTTGGCTGAAGTCGTAGAGCGCGCCGACGCGGTCGGGTGTCAGGGGCGAACCGCCCGGGTATTGCACGACGACCGCGAACTGCGATTGATCTTCGCGCGGGAACTGGCTACGGAGCAGTTCGTAACCCTGCCGTGATTCGCTGCGCGTGGGAAGCATCGTGATATCGCCATTGGCGAGGCGGAGGCGCAGAAACGGCGCGCCCATCGCGAGGATCAGCGCGAGCGTCGGCACGAGGACGAGGACGGGGCGATGCATCACGCCGGTGGCGATGCGATGCCAGAGGCGGCTGCGTGTCGCGGGGCGGATGAAGGGGAGGCGGCCCCGGTTGACGCGCGGCCCGAGCAGCGCGAGGAGCGCGGGCAGGAAGGTGAGCCCATAGAAGACGGCGAAGCCGACGACGATCGCCCCCGCCATGCCCATTGAGGCGAGGAACGTCCCCCGATAGAAGAGCAATCCCGACAGCCCGACCGCCACCGTGAGGCCGGAGAAGGCGATTGCGCGCCCCGTCGTCGCCAGCGTGCATGCGAGCGCTTCCTCGGTCGTCGCGCCGCGTTCGAGTTCCTCACGGAAGCGATTGACGATGAAGAGCGAGTAATCAATCGCGACGCCGAGGCCAATCAGCGTGACAATATTCAAGGCATACTGCGAGACATTCGTTGCCCGCGAGAGCAGATAGACGCCGCCGAGGCCGCCCATCACCGCTAGCACACCGACGCCGAGCGGCAGGAGCGCGGCGACGAACGTGCCGAAGACGAGCAGGAGTAAGAGGAGGGTAAGCGGCAGTGAGACCAGTTCGGCGCGTTGCAAATCCGCCTGCAGCGTGGTGTCGAAATCGTGGTTGATCGCGGTTTCGCCGGTCGCGTTGATGTCTACGGTGTCCGAATGGACGAGCGCGCGTACACTCGCGTACTCCTTCGAAGCGGAGACGAAGGCGAGGGCGTGCGTGCCGTCCCGCCCGATCAGCGCGCTGTTCACTGCCGGCGTATCGAACGGCGTGCGGATGCTGAGGACGCGCGGATCGGTACGCAGCGGGGCGAGGGCGTCCAGCATCGCCGTGCGAAAGCGTGGGTCCGTCGCCGGGATGGAGCGCCCGCCGAAGACGAAGGTGATCGAGAAGCCGGGATCGCTGGGCAGTTCCTGCGCGATCAGGCGGGCGCCGCGATCGGACTCCGTCGTGCCGCTATGATCCTTGCCCAGCGTGCCGCCCTGCAGAAGGACGGCAAGCGAGGCGATGAGCACTAGGCCGGAACAGAGCAACGTCAGCCACCGCCGACGATAGACGATGCGACCCCAGGTTGCGAACACGATTGATTCCCCCCTCCGATTTGACTGATGATCGCGGCCGCTCGCGGATACCGGACACATTCAGGAGCGCGTGGCCTCTTTCCGCTTCCTTTGATAGGCGCGTGCCGGGCGATGTTTCACGCGCTAGGTGTAGTGCTTCACGCCCGGCCAGATTTCCGTGATTGGCTTCTTCGGCCCGCGCGCGACGAAGATCGGGACATTGTTCTCGTAATCCATACAATAGGTGCAGCGCGTGATGCCCATCAGTTCGACCGTTGTGAACGATTGCGCGATTGCCGCCGAGTCCGTATAGCCGACGACAATGACGACGTCGCCTGTGGTATTTCCCGGCCCCCAAAGGTAGTAATTGTTGTGCCCGCTGATGATTGGCGGCAGGTGAGCGGGGCCGCCAAAAAAGGCGAGTGCGCCCGCTTCGCCGTAGTTTTCGGTGAAGATGACTGCCCTCGCCCGCTCAGCGGGCGGAAGGGCAGCAGAGACGCGCGCAACCTCCGCTGTCAGTTCCGTCCAGCCGAACTGATCCGCGAAGTATTGCGGCAGTTGCGCGGTCTTGCCTCGCTCCCGCGATGGGTCGCTCACGCCCGCGCCCGTGAGCCGGGCAGTGAACGCTTCCATCCTCGCGGGAGGGAGGATCGGCAACCCGATTGGCATGAGCAGCACTCCGGTGAGCGCCAGCGGCACGAGGAGCGCGGCCCGCGCTCCGCGCCACTGCCATCGTGCCGCCGCCCGCGCGATGGTGACCGCGCCCATCGCGAGAAGAACAGGATAGGCGGGCGCGAGATAATCAGCCCGCGCGGATTGCGTCGCCATCAGGATCAGCATTGGCACGAGATAGAGGCAGCCGAGCAACCGGTAGCGCGGAATGCGGAAACAGATCGCCAGGCCGGTGAGCCAGATCGGCAATGTCAGCGGATGCAGCACGAGAATTTGGTTCGCGATGAAGGCGACCGGCGAGACATGCGCGTTCTTACTCCCCGATGCATTGCGGACGAACTCAAGCGTCGGCCATCCGTTCGCAATTTCCCACAGGATATTCGGCAGCGCGATGACCGCCGCGAGCGCCGCGCCGATCCAGAGCCAGCGCGAGCGGAGATAGCGGCGGTTGCGCGTCAGCAAGACGCCCGCGACGATGCCGCAGGTGAGGAAGACCATATTGTGCTTCGTCTCAAAGCCGATACCGACCGTCGCGCCAATCGCCAGCCAGTAGCGCGGGTCCTCGGTCATGACGAGGCGCACGGCGAAGAACGCGCATAACGTCCACCAGAATTGATCGAAGGGGATCGTCGAGAGTATGTTCCCGCCGATCAGGTAGACCGGCGCAATGACGGCGCATAGACAGGCGAGCGCCTGCGCGAAGCGCCGCCCGCCCAACTCGCGTGCCATCAATCCCGTCAAGAAGACCAGCCCCGCGCTCGCAAATGCAGAGGGCAGGCGGATCGCAACAATCGAGTCTCCCAGCAACGTGCGCGTCCCCCGTGCGATGACGGCGATCAGCGGCGGATGGTCCACGTAGCCGAAGGCGAGATGGTCGCCACAGACGAGATAGTAGAACTCGTCGCGGAAGTAGCCGTAGCGGAAAAAGACGTTCGAGATCAGATGGAGCAGGAGCGCGAGTCCCGCAAACGAGATCGGCACCACGGCCACACGCTGCCATGCTCTCTCCGGCAGGAACCTGTCGTTTCGGGCGGAAATATCTGCTATCGCGGTCATCGTCGCTCTCCTTCGCCAAGGTTATCCTATTCTACTGGTGCTGACGGATGAAAGGTTGCGCCTCCGATGCGCCCTCGCGTCACTCCTCTCTACGCCGAATGAAACATCCGTGGATGCCTGACTGTCATACCGGATAGAGCCGTTTTTCGCGGACGATAGGAGAACTCAGGCAGTGAAGAAACGTATCACGATCATTCTTTTATCCCTCGCGCTCGTGCTGGTTGCGGTCGGGATGGTTGCCTCCGTTGCCGTGGCGGGCGGCGTCATCGGCCATTTCGGCGATTTGAACAAAATAGCGACCACCGACCAGACCTTCACAGTGACCGGCGTGCCGATGGTCAGCGTTCAGAATCATAACGGCACGATCACCGTCACGCGGGGCGCGGAGAAGAGCGTCGTCGTTCACGCCATCAGGCGCGCCGCGACGGACGAACTCCTGGCGAAACTCCAGGCGAATATCCGGCAGGACGGCGACCACATCATCATCGAAACGGCCGGCGACACCGCCTCGGGCTTCGGCCTCTTCGGCAACAATAGGATGGTGGTGGATTACCAGATTCAAGTGCCCGCGCGCGCTGACCTCGGGCCGATCAACAGCAGCAATGGCCGGATTGACATCACCGGCATCGCCGGGCAATTCGATCTCAGCACATCGAACGGCATCATCACCGCACAGGACGTAGACGGGACCGTCTCGGCGGAGACATCGAACGGACGCGTGAGCATCACCGGCGGGCGCGGCACCTTGCGACTCGGTTCGAGCAACGGTATCGTCGAGGTGCGGGACGTACAGACGGATGGCATTGATCTGCACACATCGAACGGTCACGTCAGTTTCACGGGATCGTTTGCGCCCGGTTCAAAGAATACCGTCAATGCGAGCAACGGTAGCGTCTCGATGGCCTTGCCGCCGGACAGCGCGCTCAGTATAGATTTGCGGAGCGGCAATGGAAGCGTCCATGTTAACGGCTTTCCCGTCACCGCGAGTGTCGAGAACAAGCGCAATGCGGTGCAGGGCGTGATTACCCGCCCGGATGCCGATCTCACTGTCCATACGGGCAATGGTTCGATTACACTGACCAGGCAGGGAATCTAGGAGGCAACTGGCAATGCAAGGCGCGTTCATCATTTTCATCATCTTCGTGCTCTTTCCCGGCATTATCCTCGGCTTCATCCTGCTCTCCCGCTATCTACGATACCGGGAAACGCTGACGATGATCCAGCACGGCATCGCGCCGCCGCCGCCACGGCCAACGATGATGCCCGCCCCGCCGATGATGCCACGCCCGCCGGTCGTAATGCAGCAGGGGAATGGCGGCACGGGGCGTGGAACGCTCATCTGGGGTCTTGTGCTCTCCGCTATCGGCCTGGCGCTCACGATTGCGTTCTGGCCCATCGGATTCATCGCCAACAGCGCCAGCGGCAACACCGTCAACTTTCCCCTCGGTCTCGGGCCGTGGATGCTCGCCGGTTTCGTGCCCCTCTTCGTCGGCCTCGCCCTGATTCTCGGCTACGTCGTCACGCGGCCGGAGCAGAATATTCCTAATCCCCCGCCTGCTCAATGGACACCCGGCTTCCCGCCGGGGGAACCGGGAACGGGAGGGGCATATCCTGCTCAGTGGGCACTCACTACCCCGGCGCAGAATGGATTGCCTGGCGCTCCGACGGAACCCATTGCCCGTGAGGAAGCGCCCGAGCCTCATCCCCCGGCCCCGTAAGGTTTGTGGCATACGAGGATTTCGTCTGGCGGCCGGAGAGACGATCTCGGTTATCGGTTATTGATTATGCCGCGTTACCGCAGACCACAGGAGAAAGGTCGGAATAGGCCGACCAGTTTCCCGCCTTCACACTGATGCATACCTGCTGTCCTGACGACAAATTATCTACGGTGTACGTCGTGACAGCAGTACCTAAGTTGACGGTGCTACGGTCTCTGGCATAGAAGATCGTTGCATACGGGTCGTGAACGGTCCATGTGAAGGTCACCGAACTCGTAGTCTGGCTGCTCACGATCAGGCCAGTAGGAGTGAGGGGCTGCGAGAAGGCGCAGGCCCAGGGAGAAAATGCCGAGGAGTATGGTGCGCCGCCGTACGCCGCCAGCCCCGCGTTATAGGCCGCCACGCTCCGGCAGCCATAATAGCCGGGCGTGAGACCGGTGATCGTATAGGAAGAGGCGTTCTGGCCGAGCGGGGTAATTGTAGTGCCGTCATTGATCGCGATGTACGAGGTGGAATCATTTTCGTTCCACCACCCTATCGTCACCGATGTTGTGGTGGAGCCGAGGATGAGCGGACCGGGCTGGAAGTGCGGAGATGCGGGGCGGGTGAGAGCGCACGCAAAGGGCGTCCAATCGGAGACAACCGTGGTATAGGCGGCGACGCTGATGCAGGCATAGCTCCCTTTGGGCATCGAGGATTTCGTGAAGGAGGTTGAGCCGGGTGGTAATGCGTACAGTTGCGTGCCATCACTGACCGCGATATTGGAGACGTTGTCTGGCGGTATAAAGCTCCAGGTAATGGAGGTATCAGTCGCCGCAGCCGTTGGTTTCAGGGCAGTTGGCGCAGGCGGTGCGCCCGGTGTCGCTGCCTGCACGCCCAGCGCGGGGACGAACCCCGACAACACGAGCGCCGCGCAGAACGATACAAGGCTGCAAACCACGGACAGTCGCCGTTTCACGGGTTCCTCCTCAGGTATTCGCGAACTCATGTGTGACCAGTAAAATCTGCCGTCCCCACATGAATCGGTCACACCCACGATACCACCTCGCCCAGCGCATGTCGCGCACGGTCCGGGCATGTAATTCTCGGCGATGCGCTCCAATGCATGCCCCGGAGGCTTACGTACGGCACTTGACGATACCCGCTTCCGCTTGTACCATCATGCCGGTTGACGCACGCGGGAGTCATCTGATGATGAGCATGACGATCATGATTACGACTACGACTACCACCCCCGGTTGGCCGGGTGGGGAGTCGGCCTGAGCGCGACCCACACCAGGAAGACCGGGGAACAGCGGGCGCTTGCCACGCTGTTTTTGTTTGCGAGCGGGGTGAATCGGGATGGACGACGAGGCACAATCGGAGTCGGCGGCGCGGGGTGGCCCGCTCGTGATGAAATTCGGCGGCACCTCCGTCGGTAGTGCGGCGCGCATCCGCGATGCCGTGCATCTCATTGCGATGGAGCAGGGCCGCCGTCCGGTCGTCGTCGTCTCCGCCGTTTCCGGTGTCACGAACACGCTGTTGGAGGGCGTTGAGCATGCCGCCGCCGGGCGTGACCCCGATGTACAGGGAATTCTCGCCAAAATTCGTGCCATCCATACCCGCGTCGCCACCTGCATTGACGATCTGGATGACCGCGCCGCCGCGCTCGCCGATGTCGAGACGACGCTCGAAGCCCTGAGCCGCTTTTATGTCGCGATCGGCGCGATGGGTGAGCCGGTGCCCGCGCTCGTGGATCGCGTGGCGGCGTGCGGCGAGAAGTGCTCCGCGCCAATCGTCGCGGCGGCATTGCGCGGGGTGGGTATCGCTGCCGTCTCGGTCTCGGCGGAGCAGTGTATCGTCACGAATGGCGTCTTCGGCAACGCCGATCCACTCGTCGAGCCAACGCGAATTGCCTGCGAAAATGTCCTCACGCCGCTGATCGCCGATGGCACCATCCCCGTCGTCACCGGCTTCATCGGGCGCAGCACGGACGGCCAGACGGTGACGCTCGGCGGGCGTGGCGGCTCCGACTACAGCGCGACGGTGATCGGCGCGGCGCTCGTCGCCGCCGAAGTCTGGATCTGGACGGATGTGGACGGCATCATGACGACCGATCCGCGCATCGTCCCACAGGCCGTGCCGCTTGCTGCCCTCAGTTACGACGAGGCGGGCGAACTGGCGCACTACGGCGCGAAAGTGATCCATCCGCGCGCCATCCAGCCCTTGTTGCCGCACGCGATCCCACTCCGCATCAAAAACACCTTCCACCCGGAGTTCGCGGGCACGCTGATCGCGGCGGACGCGGGCGATCCGGACGGCGAAACCGTCGTCAAGGGAATCGCGGCGCTCCGCTCGCTCGGCCTGATTACCGTCCAGGCGGCGGGTCGCTCGCACCTCGCCCGCGTCGTCACCGCCATCCGGGGCGCGCTGGGCGATCTCAACGCGCGCCTGATCTTCACGACGACGACCGGCACGAGTTGCCATGTCGGCGTCGGCGCGACGGGCGCGGCGCTGGCGGAGATGCTCGCCCATCTCGGCTCGACCCTGCGGGACGACATCATCACGGACATGGTGCGGCGGCTGGCGATGCAGGATGATGCGGCGTGCGTTGCGGTCGTCGGCGAGGGGGTCGGCGCGGAGCCGGATGTTGCGGCGCGCGTCGGGCGGGTGCTCGGCGCGGCGAATGTGCCGATGTACGCGGTCGGCGGCGATCCGGCGGGGCGCTCTTTGATCGTCACCGTGCCCGGCATCCACGCGGATACCGCGACGCGTCAACTGCACGCCGAGTTCTGCGTTCCGGTTGCCGCGGAGTCCGTGGTATGAAGGGTGAGGGCGATGGAAGACGCGATTCCGCTCACGGAGGCGGCCGCTTCGGAGGATGTGCCGGTGACGGTGCTGCAACAGGCGGCGCGGCGCGGCATCATCAACGGCTGGATAGACGGCGGCGTGCAGTACGTTTCGCGCGCCGAAGTCGCCGTCTACCTCCATCACCGCGCCGATGTCGTTCCGTCGCTCACGGAACCGTGGGCGTCGGCATCGCGCGCAATCCGCGAGCGCTACGCGGGCGCGTATATCCGGCTTCGTTGATGCGAATGAGTAGGGACCGACAAGAAGAGATCGGGGCTGCTGCTCGGATGCGGGATGCGGGGCAGTTGGAGCAATCGCGTGCCCTCCTCATGCGGCTCATAACAAACGATCCCGACGATCCCTTCGTCAACTATCAGGCCGGTTGGACATTGGATCGGATGGGATTGGAAACTGAAGCCGCACCCTATTACGAGCGCGCGATTGCCAGCGGGCTTGAGGGCGACAATCTGCGCGGCGCATTGCTCGGTCTTGGCAGCACCTATCGTGTCATTGGCCGCGATGCCGATGCGGTGCGAACGCTTGCCGCTGGCGTCGCGCGATTCCCGGACGATGGCGCAATGCGGGCCTTCTATGCCCTCGCCCTCCACAGCGCGGGCGAGCATAGGCGGGCGACGCAGGAGTTTCTGCGCGTCATTCTCGCGTCGAGCGCCGACCCGCAGATCGTGCGATACCGCGATGCGCTGACAGAATACATGGAGCATCCGGACGAAGTCTGGCGCGATGGAGCGTGGCATGCACGACCCTGATGCGATCCGCTATCCGAATGTCGTGGAGGCGTTCGCGCTCTACAATGACGCGATGGGTGTCACGGACGATCCCGGCGATCTGGCGAACCGGCTGGACATTCTCGCCTCGACGCTGGCGCGGCCCCGCAATCTCGCGCTCTACGAAGGGGCCGACCTGGCGCGGCAGGCGGCGTCGCTGCTCTGGGGGATGATCCACAACCACCCCTTCGCGGACGGCAATAAGCGGGCGGGGCTGCATATCGCCTTCACCTTCGCGCGCGTCAATGGGCTGGCAATCATCGCGCCGGAGGATGCGGTGGTCGAACTCGGCTACGCGATTGCGGAGGGCCGCTGGGACGAGGAGACCGTGGAAGCGTGGCTGCGAAAGTACAGCCAGCCCGTCATCGAGGAGGTCGCCTGATGCCACGCGGCAAGCCGAAGGGAACGGTCCCGCGCTCGAATCTCGTCGCGGCTGCGGAGTACCGCGCGGCGTGGTGGGGCCCGGCGCGCGATGAGCCGTCGGACGAAACGCTCGCCCGCGTCCGCCGCTACACAATGCAGGACCCGGACAGCGAACGGCTCGCTCGCTTCACGGCGGCGGAAGTGGCGGCGGAATGCAACCTGCCCCTCCGCGTCGCGCACTACGACCTCGAACGGTTACGCGATCAGGGGTTGCTGCTCCGCCGCCGCGAGCCGATTGTCGGGCTGGGCGACGAATACGTCTGGGAGCGGGCGCATGGTCGCACCGGCGTCCTCGATCTGCACGGCGGGCGTGCGGAGCCGGACGCCATCACCGTGGCGGAGGCGGCGCGGCTGCTCGGCATCACCTTTGCGGCAGCGGTGACGCTCGTGCGCGAGGGCGTGCTGGCGATTGATGAGCAGGCGAGTACCCCGACAACGATTGCCGTGCGGCGGCAGGATGTCGCCCGTGCCCGCTGGTGGTTCCGCCACAAGGATGCAGCGTACGCGGAGCGGCAGACGCCGCCCGTTTACGTCGTCCCGGACCACTGGCAGGAGCGATTGGAGACACTCAGCGAAGAGGAAGCGAGGGAGGGGGCATGAGTAGTATCGCGGTTCCGCCAGCGGGCGGGGAGAAGATCGGCGTCGCCGTGCTCGGGGCGACGGGCGCGGTCGGGCAGCGGTTCATCCAACTGCTCGAAGGGCATCCGTGGTTTGCGGTGCGCGAACTCGTCGCATCGGATCGTTCGGTCGGTAAGGCATATGCCGAGGCGGCGAACTGGCTCGTCTCGCCGGACATTCCACCGGATGTCGCGGGCTTGCCGGTCAAGGGGCTGGATGCGCGGCTCGAATCGCCCGTCGTCGTCTCGTCATTGCCGTCCGATGTGGCGGGCAACGTCGAGTCGCGGCTGGCGAAGGAGGGGCATCGCATCTTCTCGAATGCCTCCAATCACCGGATGGGCGCGGACGTACCGCTGATGGTCGCGGAAGTGAATCCCGATCACGCGGAAGCCTTGCATACGCAGCGAAAACGGCTCGGCTCCGAGGGGTTCATCATCACGAACGGTAACTGCACGACGATCACGCTCGTTTTGCCGCTCGCGCCCTTGCATCGTGCCTTCGGCGTCGAGGCGGTGATCGTGACGAGCTTGCAGGCGGCCTCCGGCGCGGGCTATCCGGGCGTGCCGTCGCTCGATCTGATTGACAACGTCGTGCCGTACATCGGCGGTGAGGAAGAGAAGTTGCAGAGCGAGACGGCAAAGATGCTCGGCGGCTGGCAGGGCGGGCAGTTCCGCCCCGCCCCCTTCCCGGTCAGCGCCACCTGCACGCGCGTTCCCGTGCGCGATGGACATACGGAGTCCGTCAGCGTCCGGCTGCGCGCCAAAGCATCAGGGGATGAATTGATCGCGGCGTGGCGGGAGTTTCGCGGACGGCCGCAGGAACTCAACCTGCCTTCCGCGCCGAAACATGCGGTGATCGTGCGCGACGAGCAGGACCGCCCGCAGCCGAACCGGGACCGGATGGCGGAACATGGCATGGCCTCGGTCGTCGGGCGGCTGCGCCCCTGCCCGATTCTCGATTGGAAGTTCGTCGTCCTCGGCCACAACACGATCCGGGGCGCGGCGGGCGCGAGCATCCTCAACGCCGAACTCGCCCTCGCCGAAGGGTGGCTGTAGATGGCCGCCACCCCGGAGCCGATGCTCCTTCCCGCCGTGCTGCGCGGCGACATGGACGGCGCGGCCTATCCGATTCTGCCGCCGCGCAATGCGGACAGCGCGGGCGGCCTGCTCTCGGTCGAGCGCGACCTCTCCGGCGTGGACGGCGCGGATTTGAAAGCGACATGGGACGCGCGCCTCGGCAGCCGGGAATTCCCGTACCGCTCCGGCGTCTGGCGCTACCGCGAACTGATCGCGCCCTTCCCGGACGACGACATTGTCTCCGCGCCGGAAGGAAATACGAATCTCTATTGTGGCGAAGGCATCAATCGCTGCCCCGGTTGTCGCATCGGCGGCTGCCGCCTCGCGAACTGGGCGGGCGTCGAACGGCTGGCCCTGAAGCACGAGGGCGAGAACCCGACCGCCTCCTTCAAGGATCGGGGGATGACCGCCGCGATCTCCCACGCGCGCCACGCGGGCGCGACGACGGTCGCCTGCGCCTCCAGTGGCAACACCTCCGCCTCGCTCGCTGCCTATGCATCCAAAGCCGGGATGCGCGCCCTGACCTTCATCCCGGAGGGGAAGATCACGGCGGGCAAACTGGGCCAGACACTCGCCTACGGCGCACAGGTCGTGCAGGTGCAGGGCGATTTCGATGCGGCGATGACGCTCGTGCAGGAAGTCGCGGCGACCGAGCCGGTCTTCCTCGCCAATAACATCAACCCCTTTCGTTTGGAGGGGCAGAAATCCATCGTCTTCGAGCTGCTCCAGCAGCGGCACTGGGTCGCGCCGGACTGGCTCGTGCTGCCCGGCGGCAACCTCGGCAATACCTCCGCCCTCGGCAAGGCGCTAATCGAGGCATATGAATTGGGGTTGATTACCAAACTGCCGCGCATTGCGACGATTCAGGCGGCGGGTGCATCGCCCTTCGCGCAGTGGTTCGAGCGCGGCTTCGATCACTATGAGCCGATGCAGGCCGAAACGGTCGCCTCCGCGATCCGCATCGGCAATCCAGTCTCGCGCCATCGCGCCCGCCGGATTATCCAGCGGACGGGCGGCGTTGTCCTCGCTCTGCCGGACGCGGAATTACTTGCAGCGAAACGGCAGATTGACCATGCGGGCATTGGCTGCGAGCCTGCCTCCGCCGCCTCGCTCGCCGGGATCAAGGCGCTGCGGGAGCGCGGCATCATCCAACCGGGCGACGACATCATCGGCATTCTCACCGGCCATGTCCTGAAGGACGCCGAGGCGACCGAGCGCATCCACATCACCGGCGCCGATGCCCGCCCGCCAATCGTTATCGAACCTACCCTCGCCGCCGTTCAGCGGGTGCTCGCGGATGGCTAGACGGACAAACCAAACGAATCGCAGAGAGGGACGAGAAGAAAGAATGAAAGAGGGAAAGGAAGCCGGACACAATCTCTCCCATGTTGACTCGCTTGTGCTCGATGCAGTTTTCGCCTTTCTCTCTTCTCTCGGTATTCTCTGCGTCCTCTGCGTCTCTGCGGTTCAATCGCTTTCTCCCAAGCACCGGCGGCGGATCACGGTGCAGGTGCCGGCGTCGAGCGCGAACCTCGGGCCGGGGTTTGACCATCTTGGGCTGGCGCTGGCGCAGTACACGACGATCACCGTGACGGCGGGCGTGTCGGGCGCGCCGACCGTCACGGGATTGGATGCCCACCTGCTCGCGAGCGCGCCGAACCTCGTCGAATCCGCCATGCAGCGGCTCGCGGAGGAGGCGCACAAACACCTCCCGCCGCACACGCTGCATGTCGAGAATGGTATCCCCGTCGCGCGGGGGATGGGCGGCTCGGCGGCGGCGGTCGTTGGTGGCCTGCTCGCCGCGAACGCGCTGCTTGACGAGCCATTTGACCGGCTCTCGGACGATGTCGAGGACCCATTGCTGGCAATTGCCGCCGCCATCGAGGGGCACGCGGACAATGTCGCCGCGGCGATCTACGGTGGGATCGTCGCGGCGGACGGCGGCATCGCCTTCTCGCTCTCGGACGGCTCCGATTTGCGCGCCGTCCTCTTCGTGCCCGACACGACATTGCACACGACCGCCGCCCGCGCCGCCCTGCCGCCGGAAGTGCCACACCGGGATGCGGTGATCAATGTCGGCCACGTCGCGCTGCTCGTCGCCGCGCTGATTGATCGGGAATATGACGCGCTCAGTCGCTTCATGCGCGACCGCCTCCACGAGCCATACCGCGCCGCGCTCATCCCCTGGCTCGAACCGCTGATCGGCGCGAGCGAGCGGGCCGGGGCATACGGCGCCTGTCTCAGCGGCGCGGGGCCGTGCGTCCTCGCCCTCGCCTCGCCCTCACAAGCAAAGAAGGTCGCCGCCGCCATGCGCGAGACCGCAGCGGAGCGCGGCAACGCCGGAAAAGTGCTTGTGCTCGCCATTGACGACACCGGCGCGACGGTCACTGAGGGATAAAGGGAATTACATGACACTCGATGAACTGCGACAGATCGCCGCTGCGGTTGCGCCACGACGGGGATGGGATTTCTCGCGGGTGCGGGATGATCGCGATCCGGTGCCGTGGGAGTATGGCGAGATTGTGCGCCGGTATCTGCGCCCGGATGATCGCGTGCTCGATGTCGGCACCGGGGGCGGCGAGCGATTCCTTGAACTCGCGCTCTCGTTCGGTTCGGGTATCGGCGTTGACCCCGACCCGGCGATGATCGCAACGGCGCGGGAGAACACACCCGCTACACTCGCGGAGAAGGTGACATTTATCGAGGGGCGGGCGGAGGCGCTGCCAGTACACGATACGTCGTGTGATGTCGTGCTGAACCGGCACGCGGTCGTGGATGTGGCGGAGGTCGCGCGTGTGCTGCGGCCGGGTGGCTACTTCATTACGCAGCAGGTCGGCGCGCAAAACACGTTCAACATCACGACGCTCTTCGGCTGCGGGCCGGGGATGGGCGGCCAGCATATCGCGCCCGAACAGGAACTTCCCGCGCTCGCCGATGCCTTCCAGCAGCGCGGCTGTGCGATTGTCTCCTACGCCACGTACAACGTGGCGTACTACTTCAAAGATGCGGAGTCGCTGCTCTTCTGGATGCAGGCCGTTGGCGTGCCACCGCGGTTCGACATCGAGCGAGACTGGCAATCGGTAAATTACCTCCTCACGGAATACATGACTCCGCGCGGCGTCGAAACGAACAAACACCGCGAATTGCTGATCGTGCGCGCGCCGAATTAATGCCAGTCCTCTTTGCGGTTGTCCTTGATGAAGTCCCAATCAATCTCCTCGCCGAGGCCCGGACCTGACGGCATCGTAACGTTGCCGTCGCGGTCTATGGAGTCAATCGGCGTCTTCAGCCAGGGCTTCTCCGCGTCGAAATCAACGTGCGGGTGCAGGAGGCCGCGTTCGTAGAACTCGCCGGGGATCGCCATCGCGCCGAGCACCTGGAGGTTCGGCGCGCCGCCGCCGTGGATTTCGCAGCGGATGCGGAATGACTCGCACAAGTGAACCGTCTTCATGCTCGGCGTGATGCCGCCAACATCGAAGACGCCGACGCGCGAAATGTCCGACGCGCCGCGCATGATCCACTCGGCGCGGGTATACATCTGTCCATGCGCCGTTTCGGGGCCGCAGATCTGGAGTTTCGTCAGGTTCTCCGTCAGCCAGACGAACGAGGAGGTGGAGTGCTCATTCATCGGCTCCTCCATCCAGTAGTAATCCAGTTCTTCGAGGGCGCGACCGAGGTACAAGGCTTCCTCGCGGGTGTAGTCGTGGTGCGGGTCGAGCATCAGTTTCATCTCCGGCCCCACGGCATCGCGCACCGCCGCGCACGCCGCGATGTCCCGCTTGAGGTCGGGGCCGTGGGGAGACATCCAGGTATGCAGTTTGAAGGCAGGATACCCCTGCGCCTTACACGCCTTCGCGAATGCGCCGTACGATTCGGGAGTATCGAGGCCACCGGGGATGTCGTCGCCGCACATCGTGCTCGCGTAGGCGGGCACCGTCTCGCGCGCCGCGCCGAGCAGTTTATAGACCGGGAGATTGGTCAGATGGCCGGCGAAATCCCACAGCGCGCAGTCAATGACGGCGAGATTGCGGTCGTCCATCGCCCGCCGCTCGAGACGCTGGCTCTCAAGCAGCCGGTACCAGAGGGACTCACGGTGGAGCGGATCCCTGCCGATCAAGTAGCGCCGGGCGACGGCAATCATCTCCTCGGTGCCGCCGAAGCAGTAGCCGTCAATGCCCGCGCTCGTCCGAATGCGCGTCAGGCGTTGCGTCGCCTCGTGCTCCGGCGCCGGATGCCCATGCCCCTCATCATCGCGCCCGGTGTGCGAGCGGTACGTAAAGGTGAGACTCTCGACGGCGGTGATCGTCATGCGCTCGATGTTCGTTGCCATGCGGTGATCCTTCCTCGTGATGCGGTCAGGCAATGGCGGCGATTATCGCACAGCCGACGATAGGCGATTGCTTACGGCAGCGGCCCGCTCGTCGCGGCGCGGATCTGTTCAAGGGGGAACTTCGGCGTTCGGTCGGCATAGAGGAGGCCGTTCGTCTCCTGGTAGGTGTCCGTGAACTGCGTGTAGCAGAAGCCCGCGAAGAGCGGGAAGGCGCGGACGACTGCCAGCAACCGGGTGTAGCGTGCCGCGAACTCCTCCTTGCTCCCGGCATGGGAGTAGCCCCACGCACCGGGATCGTTCGAGAAGGTCAGGCCGCCAAACTCGGTCAGCATGACCGGCTGGCCGCCGTGTTGCTCCGCGACGAGCGAAACGCGTCGCCCGGCCGGGAGCGTCCGCGTAAGGAGGCTCGCGCGTGCGTCCGGCGTGCCATAGCGGGCCTGCATCCGTTCCAGGCTGTCATCGTAGTCGTGGATGGCGATGATGTCCGTCGCGACGTGCTCCCAGCCGTCGTTACCGATCACCGGGCGGTCGGGGTCCATCGTCTTTGTCAAATGGTAGAGCGCGCGGACATAATCCCGCTGCGCCGCGCTGTTCGGCAAATCCGGCACGCCCCACGACTCGTTGAACGGCACCCAGGCGACGATGCACGGGTGACTGAGATCGCGTTCCATCGCCACGAGCCAGTCGCGCGTGAGGCGCGCGACAGCGTCTTTCGTGAAGCGGTACGCGCTCGGCATCTCCTCCCAGACGAGCAGGCCGAGCCGGTCCGCCCAGTACAAATAGCGCGGGTCTTCGATCTTCTGATGCTTGCGAACGCCGTTCAAACCCATCGCCTTCGCCAGTTCCACATCCCGCCGGAGCGCCGCGTCGTCCGGCGCGGTGAGGCCGCTTTCGGGCCAGTACCCCTGATCGAGCGCCATCCGCAGGCGGAGGGGCCGACCATTGAAGAGGAACTGATCCCCCTGCACGGCGACGGAACGGAGGGCGGTGTAGCTCTGGACGCGATCAACGAGGGCACCCTGACCATCCCAGAGCCGCAGTTCCGCATCAATCAGCGTCGGGCGGTCGGGGCTCCAGAGTAGTTCGTTGCGTGCGTCGCCAATGCCGGGGTCGAGGAGGGAGATGCGGCGCGCGATCTCGCTGCCGATGAGGACGTAGGTGTCGTCCGCAAGCACGCGTTCCCCGGCGCGGAGCGTCACCTGTAACCGCAGATCGTCGCGCGGTGGGCCGGAGAGCGTCGCTTCCAGGCCGATTTCCCAGCGTTCGAGGTTCGGGCGCCAGATGATCTGGCCGATGGCGCTGGCGGGGATCGGTTCGAGCCAGACCGTCTGCCAGATGCCGGAGGTGCGCGGATACCAGATCGCGTGCGGCTCGCGGTGCCAGTCCTGCTTACCGCGCGGCTTCGCGAGGTCGTGCGGGTCGTCCTCGGCGCGCACGATAACCGTTTGCGGCCCATCCGAGGCGAGGAAATCGGTGATGTCCGCGCTGAACGGCGTGTAGCCGCCCGCATGCCGCGTGACAATTGCGCCATTGACCCAGACCGTCGCGGCGTCATCCACCGCGCCGAAGTGGAGCAGGAGGCGCGCGCCGGATGCCAGCGCGGGCGCGGCGAAGGTGCGCCGGTACCAGCAGATGGCGTGGAAATCGGTATCGTGCACGCCGCTCGCGGGCGTCTCCGGTGCGAAGGGTACCGTGATCTTCTTGTCCCAGCGCACCGCCGGCAGCGCGCGCCACTGTGCGGTTCGCTCGCAGGCGAAGTCCCATTCGCCATTGAGCGAAACCCATCCATCGCGAGCGAGTTGTGGGCGCGGGTAGCCGTGATCGGCGATGGGCAATTGCATCATCGTTGGATGCCCCTGTTGATCGCGGCACCTACCGCGCGTGATTGACGATCAGCGCCCGCAGTGTAGGAAGCGTGTGCCGGATCGGTCAACCCCGCGCGTAGTCGCGTCAGCGACGCACCGCAACGACCGATGAGCGTGGTGACGAGAGAGAGGTGGTATCGGCTATCGCACCGGCGCCAATGTGGCCGATGGCGTGTGGCCGGAGCACATCGTCAATGATGCCGTACTCCTGCGCCTCCTCCGCGCCCATGAAATAATCGCGCTCGGTGTCCCGCTTGAGTTTGTCGAATGGCTGGCCTGTGTGCCGGGCCATGATCTCGATGCACCGCGTGACAAGATTGATCGCCTCGCGCGCCTGCACCTCGACATCCGGGTTGTTGCCGCTGAACCCGCCGGAACCCTGATGGATCAAGACGCGGGAGTTCGGCAGCGCGTACCGCTTGCCGGGCGTCCCCGCCATCAGGAGCACCGAACCCATGCTCGCCGCCAGCCCGATGCAGACAGTGGAGATATCACACTTGAGCATCTGCATCGTGTCGTAGATACCAAGCCCCGCATATACTTCGCCGCCGGGGCTGTTGATGTAGAGCCGGATTTCCCGCTCCGGGTCCTCGTAGTCCAGAAAGAGCAGTTGCGCGATGACGAGGTTCGCGATCTGGCTGTCTATCGGCGCGCCAACAAAGACAACGCGTTCCCGCAGGAGCCGCGAGTAAATATCCCACGACCGCTCGCCCCGGTTCGTGCTCTCGATCACGGCAGGAATGACATTCGATGGATACATGCAGGTTCCTCCTCTCGCGCTCAACGTCATCATTGTGGCGATGTCCTTGCAGCGTACATGCTCATAACGTAGAATGCAAGCAAAAGCGATGCTGAGAGCATGTATAGTCGGAAAATGCGCGAAGGGTGATGTGATGGCGGACCTACAGCAGACGATGGGTGCGGTGATCCGGCGGATGCGGCAGGAACGCTCGCTGACGCTGAAGGCGCTCGCGATGCAGGCGGCCCTCTCGGTCGTCTATCTCGGGGAGATCGAGCGGGGAAAGAAATATCCGTCCGCTCCCGTTCTCGAACGGCTCGCGGCAGCGCTCGGCCTGGAATTATCCGATCTGCTGGAACTCGTCGCGGACGAACTACGCGCGACGACGCAACCATCGAACACCGAGGCAATCGGCTTCGCCTTGCCGACACGCGGCGATGTCGCCCCCCGCGTTTCGATCAAGCGCATGGTGCATCTGCTGGAACCGGAAGAGGCAACGACGATGGCCGAACTCGGCGCATTCTTCCTCTCCCGGCATCGCGACCCGAAGGAGGGTGCGTAAGCGTTGCCGCGACGAGAAGACCGCGCGTGCTTGACGGATGCGGCGGGCGGGCGGATGATTTTGGCTGCCTTGCCCCGCCGCAAGGCCGGATGTACCCGCACGATGAATCGAAAGGACGTGGCCGGTGGCAACAGCGTTCAAGTATGTCGGCAAAGCGACCAAGCGCCAGGACGGGCCGAAGAAACTGACCGGTGAGGAGCAGTTCACCGGTGATATGACGCTTCCCCGCATGGCACACGCGAGGCTCGTCAACAGCATCTACGCGAACGCGAAGATTCGCGGCATTGATACGAGCGCTGCCCGCGCCCTCCCCGGTGTCATTGATGTCTGCACGGCGGAAGACATCCTGCCGATCTGGAAGATGCCGCCCGCCCGCCTGCCGCTCGCGCAGGGGCGCGTCGTCTTCTACGGCCAGCCCATCGCCGTCGTCGTTGCGCAGTCGGAGGCAATCGCGGCGGAAGCGGCCTCGCTCGTCCAGGTGGACTACGAGGAACTGCCCGTTGTCACGGATGTCGAGTCGGCGATGCAGACAGACTCGCCGCGTGCGATCTTCAAGGAGGAGGGCGGCGCGGACGAACTGGATATGCACGCGGCGGTCGCGGCGGTCGCTGAGGAGAAGCGCGACCTACCGCCAAATGTCGCCGCCTTCAAGCATTATCACCGGGGCGAGATCGAGCAGGGGCTTGCCGAGTCCGATATCGTTATCACGCGCAAATACAAAACGAACATGGTGCATCAGTCATACATCGAGCCGCATTCCACCGTGGCGATGATGGACAACAGCGGCACACTCTCCGTCTGGACGAGTACTCAGGCGATGTTCTATTGCCGCTCGGCGTGCGCGCAGGCAACGGGTCTGCCGGAGAACAAGGTGCGGATGACGGCGATGCCGGTCGGTGGCGGCTTCGGCGGCAAGTTCCTCCTCTACGAACCGCTGACGGCCATTCTTGCGATCAAGACGCGCCGCCCGGTGCGCTTCGTCCTGTCGCGGATGGAAGAGTTCCTCTCCGGCAATCCCGCGCCCGGCTGCTTGATCGAACTGACGACGGGCGCGAAGAAGGACGGCACCTTCCACGCGCTCAAGGCGAAGATCGTCTTCGATACCGGAGCCTTCCCTGGCGCGCCGTCCGGCATCGCCACGCTGCTGCTCGGCGGCTACTACACCATTCCCCATCTCGACATCGAGGCGTACGATGTCCACACGAACAAGACGACGCTCGGCGCGTATCGCGCCCCCGGCGCGCCGCAAGCGACCTTCGCCATCGAATCCAATGTCAGCCAGATGGCGAAAGAACTGGGGATGGACGACATCACCTTCCGCCTCAAGAATATTGTTGGGGAAGGCGATCTCCTGCCGGACAATACGCCGTGGGCGCCGGTTGGGCTGAGGAATTGCCTCGAAGCATTGCAGAAGCATCCAGCCTGGACCGGGCGCGGCAACGTCGCCGGTGAGGGCGTCGGCATCGCGGTCGGCGCGTGGTTCGGCGGGTTGGAGCCGGCATCGGCGGCCTGCCGGTTGAACGCGGACGGCTCGCTTGCTCTCGTCCTCGGCTCGCAGGATATCACCGGCTCGAACACCTCCTTCGCGATCATGGCGGCGGAAGTATTCGGCGTGGATGTCGAAAAGGTGCAGATCATCTCCGGCAACACCGATACCGCTCCGTACGCCGGCTCCGCCGGGGGCAGCAAGATTCTCTACACCGTTGGGCCGGCGGTCATTCAGGCGGTCGAGTCCGCGAAGAAGCAATTGCTGCAAATCGCCGCCGAGCAACTGGAAGCGGCCCCGGAAGACCTCGAAATTGTGGATGACAAGGTGCGCGTCAAGGGGTCGCCGGGGCAGGAAAAGCCGATTGCCGAACTCGCCCGCATGACGATGACCTTCGGCGGTCGGTACGCGCCGGTCTACGGCAGTGGCACGACGGCGCAGACGAACCGCGCGCCCGGTGCGGCGGCCCATCTCGTCCGCGTCAAGGCGGACGCGGAGACAGGCGATGTGCGGATCTTGCAGTACGTCGCGGCGCAGGATGTCGGGCGGGCGATCAACCCGGCGGCGGTGGACGGCCAGATCATGGGCGGCGTCGCGCAGGGAATTGGCTGGGGATTGTATGAAAGTATGGTCTATGACGATCGGGGCACGCTCCTGACCGCCTCGTTCCTCGATTACGCCGTGCCGAGCATGGAGGCCGTGCCGCCGATTGAGACGATCATTCTGGAAATCCCCGCGCCCGTCGGGCCATTCGGCGGCAAGGGGATCGGCGAGCCGCCCGTCGTTCCGGGCGCGGCGGCGATTGCCAACGCCATTGCCGATGCTATCGGCGTGCGCGTCTACGAAATTCCGATGACGCCGGAAAAAGTCGTCCGCGCCGCGCGGACGAAC
>JAICJW010000047.1 GCA_025928215.1 Chloroflexia bacterium
AGCCGTCGTTCTTCGCGACGAAGAAGAAGAAATCGGTGTTCGATGGGTTGAGCGCGGCGATGAGAGATTTCAGGGTCGGGCTACAGATCGGCGTCGGAGGCAACGCGCCGGTCTTGTTCGACTTATTCGGATAGGTATTGTACGGGCTGTCGGTATCGAGATCGCTCTGCGTGAGGTCCTTTTTCCACCACTGATTCTCGTTGCCGACCGCGTATTGCACGGTTGGATCGGCCTGCAGCGGCAGCGGCGGCTTGAACTTCAGACGGTTGTAATAGACGGACGCGATGTCCGCGCGATCCGTGTCCGAGGCCGCCTCACGTTCGACGATCGAGGCGATGATAAGCACTTGATAGGAGTTGAGGCCATTTGGCCCGGTCCCGCGCACCGCTGCGGGCTGCGTATCAATTGCCGTCTTCCAGCGTGTCTGGAAATTGTCGAGCATCGCCTTAATCACCGTCTTCGCGTCCGTATCGGTCGTGAACTGATATGTGTCGGGAAAGAGAAATCCTTCGAGGCTGGCGCCGGGGGGTTTATCCTTGAGAAAGTCATAGTTCCAGGTGCCCGTCTTCGCCACGTTCAGGAAGTCCGCAGCGGCCGTGCCAAGCCCCGCCTTGCGTAAGGCGTCAGGTATCTGCTCCATGCGAATGCCCTCCGGAATAAGCACATTCACGGTATTGGGCGCTGCACTGGGGGCGGTGACGACCACCTCGGCGCCGGAAATCCGGTCTACGATCTGGGAGAGGGACATACCCTTCTGGAGCGTGTACGTGCCGTCCTGAAAGAGTTTGGCTTTCTGATTGACAAAGACATAGAGGCGGAAAATGTTGGCATCGGAGATCAGCCCCTTCGCTTGCAGGTCCTTGCCAATGGACGCGACGGATTCGTTCTTGGCGATGTCAACAGTCACGATCTGCCCGGGCGGCTTCGCGGCGCCGGCCTTCGAGTAGTCGTATGCGGCGCGCGCACCAACGAGTGTCAGCCCCGCGAGCACCACAATTGCACCGATTTTGATCGCCTGGATGAGAAAGCGCACGACGACGAAACCTCCCAAGACCGCGTTCCAACCACCGCGCAGCGCAGATAGCGTGCGGAGCCACGTCGGGCATCCTAGCAAATCGGTGCATATTACGCAAAAAGAGCCTGCCCCCGACATACTATCGTGGATAGGCACGACAGCATCTCATGGAGCAGGCGATCCGGGTCGACTGGAGTACGCCGGAAGGGAGAGGCACACCCCAGCCGAGAACCGAGTTTGTCGGTAGCGGCAACGCTGCGACCACGTCTCCCGCATCCCACACGTGCATCATACCCGGATGCGCTTCCCCGCACTATAGACGGTGCGACGAAAGATTCGCGACGTATTCGTGCAATCGTACAACACACATGTTAGTCTGGACGCGATACACTCTATTTGATGGCATTTCGCGTGTTGTCGTCCGGTGTTTCCAAAAACCACTGTGCGATTACACAATCATCTGTCAGGCAGGTGCCAATGCTCTCCCCATTGATGCCCGCATTCCTCGCCATTCGAGACCTCTGTCGGCGCGACAGTCGCCTCACTGTCCGGCTGCCCGCAGGGGTAGAGCATGCAATGGTCAGTGACGCGACGGCGGTTGATGTCACCTATGCGATGACGATGCGCCCGCTGCCTCCTTTTTTGCGCCCGCTCCACGGCGGTGAGTTGATTCTGATGCCCCGGCGCATCTGGCCCGATGTGGCGGCATACGTCGGCAATCTGATGGCAGATCTGGGGCGTAACGGGGTCTCCGCGATTGTCCTCGAACCCGATCATCCGCTGGCATCACGCGAGATGGAGGAGAATATTGCCGTCATCGTCGCGAATGTTGCCGTGGATGCCGTGCTGGAAAGCCACCTCAACGCGTTGATTCAGACACGGGGTAGCGATCTCTACCGGCTGACGACCGATCTCGACCGCCGTCTTACCGGAATGAGCGCCCACGCGGATGCGCTGCCCTCCCTCCTCGCGACGGCGGCGGAAGTGTCGGTCCGAGGAGTCCTACTTACCGACACCGCCGGGTTGCCCATCGCGCTCGCGGGCAATGCGCTGCCCGGCTACGTGGACGAACTGGCCCGGCAGGCCGCACGCACGCACGGCCGAACCTTGATCGTGCAGTCGCCGGACGGTGATGGGCGGCTCGTTACACCCGTCCGCACCGCTGAGGGGGTGCAAGGGTATCTCTCCCTCACGGCGGGCCGCGTGGCATTTACGGAGACCGATCGCCTCGTCGCTGAACGGACGGCGTATGCCTGCTCATTCTCGCTGATGCGGGTTGGTGCGGCGCCCCCGGCGATCCGGCAACTCGGCCCCACGCCCGCCGAGATGGAACGGTCGCTCCGCAACCTGCTGCTCGGCAAGTTGGAGACGGAATCGGCGGCGCTGGCGGAATGCCGCGCTATTGGCCTCGACCCGCACCGCGGCACTGCGGTGCTGCTCGCCGCGCCGCCACCAGACGCGGAATCGCTCGGCGTGATCCGTGCGGCCCTCGAAAGTGCGGTCGCGGGCTGGCAGCCGCGTGCCTTCGTGATGGAACTTGGCGAGGTGAGCGCGATTGCCGTGCTCTTTGCCGCTGTGGATAGCGAGACATCGCGCCGCAAGGTGGTTGAGGCGGGCCGACGGCTCGCGGAGGAGAGCGGCCTGACCGGCATTGCGGTCGGTATTAGCGACCGGCATGTCGGGTGGCGCGGGATCGCGCAAGGGTTTCAGCAGGCGTACTTCGCTCTGCGGCTCGGCGCGACCGCCGCCGTGCCACAAACGGTGGTGGACAGCGGATCGGCGGGTGATCTCGGTATCTATCGCTTACTCTATCCGCTCTGGCAGTCGGACGGCCTGGTCGCGTTCTCGGGCGAGGTACTCGGCGGGCTACTGGCGTATGACGAGAAGCGGGGCGGCGGTCTCGTCCAGACACTGGAAGCGTATCTCGATCTCGGCGGCGGGATGCAGGAGATCGCCGACCGGCTCTATATCCACCGCAACAGCCTCATTTACCGGCTCCGGCGGATCGAGGAACTGACCGGGCGACTCCTCGCGGACCCGCACGACCGCCTGCTCCTGCATCTCGCGTTGAAGGTGCGGCAAATGCCGGATGCGCCACCGATCCGTACCATCCGTTGATACTGAGGGAGTGTAGCAGCATGGCAGCGACGGAAACGACTGTGAAGGATACGGCCACGAACGACCGCGCGCAGAGCGGCAACCCGATCACGCCGGCGGCGGTCCTCAGCCGCGCGCAGTCCGCGAATGTCGAGTTCGTGGACCTCCAATTCATTGATATTCTCGGGATGGTCAAGAGCGTCACCATTGCGGTCGAGCAGTTACCGACGGTGATCGCGCGTGGCATGTGGTTCGATGGATCATCCGTCGAGGGGACGACGCGTGTGGCGGAGCGGGACATGTATCTCTTTCCCGATCTCGCGACCTTCGCGATCGTGCCCTGGACGGCGCCGTCCGAGCCGGGGGGTGTGACGGCCCGCCTGCTGTGCGGCGTGCATCGGCCGGATGGCGAGCCGTTCCTCGGTGATCCGCGCGCCGTGCTGACGCATCAACTCGAACGGGCGCACGCGCTCGGCTACACCTACGCGGTCGCGCCGGAAGTCGAATTCTTCCTGCTGCGGCGCGACGGCGGGCGGATTCGTCCGCCCGAAGGGGACAGCGGCGGCTACTTCGATTCCGCCGGTGGAGCGGCGGCGGCGGTGCAGCGCGATGTCGTCCGGCTGATCCGCGAGATGGGTATTCGCACGGAGGCGTACCATCACGAAGTCTCGGTCGGGCAGTATGAGATTGACTTCCCGGCGGACGACGCGCTCCGGACGGCGGACAGCCTCGTCACCTTCCGCACGGCGATGAAGGCGGTTGCAGCGCGCCGCGACCTGCACGCGACCTTCATGCCGAAGCCGATCGCCGGCCTCAACGGATCAGGAATGCATGTCCATCAGCGCCTCGACGACCTCGGCTCGGGCTTGAGTGTTTTCACTGACGACACCGATCCGTACGGCCTTTCCGAGACGGCGCGGGCCTTCATGGCCGGGCAGCTGGCGCACGCGCGGGGCATGTCTGCTGTCCTCGCACCGCTCGTCAACTCGTATCGCCGGTTCGTGCCGGGGCATGAAGCGCCCGTCTTTCTGATCTGGGCACGCGTCAATCACGAAGCTTTGATTCGCGTCCCGGCGGACACCGGGCCGCAACACGCCGGCCAGATCGAGCTGCGCTGCCCAGACCCCGCCGCGAATCCGTACCTCGCCTTCGCCGTGATGCTTGCCGCCGGATTGGACGGCATCGAACGGAATCTCTCGCTCCCGGAGCCCTTCGAGGAGAGCCTGTACAGCGTCTCCGACGAGGAGTTGCGCTCCCGCAATGTCAGTATGCTCCCGATGACGCTGGGCGAGGCAATCATCGAATTGGAACTCGATCCCGTCATCCGCGAGGCGCTCGGCGATCACCTTTACGAGCGCTACGTCGCGGCTTTGCGCCAGCAATGGTATGATTACCGCAAGTGTATTAGTCAGTGGGAGATAGACCACTACCTCGAAGCGTATTGAAACCTCACCCCTGGCCCCTTTCCTTCGCTCGCAGGTGACGACACGGCAAAATCCGTCTGGCGAAGGAGAGGGGGCCGGGAGGTGAGGTTTTCACTCCGTTGAGATGGATGGGTCCACCTGCTGGGATTCGGGCACGACCTTGATGAAGTCACGCAGCGGGTGAGCGAGCATGGCCAGGACGCGGTTCGCCGTCTCCTGCTGGCCGCTCTGCGTCAGGCGCGCGGCGTAGCGCGTTAGCAGGTCGGTGACGGCATGCGTATCCGCCTCGGTGAGATCAGCCATCGTAATTTTCGCGCCCTTCGCCATCCGCCGGTCAATCGCCGCGCGGTCGAGGCCCATCTGGGGCACGAGATGTTGATAGACGACACCGCCCGTCATCCCGGCGCAGAGCCACGGCCCCGGATCGCCGAGCACGACCGCCCGCCCATTCGTCATGTACTCGAAGGCGAACCCCTTGATGTTCGCGCGCGTCGCGATGCCGCCCCGGCTGTCATCAATCGGCGCCGTGATTTCGCCACCGATCACGACGTCCGCGCCGGAGAGCCGGATGCCCGCGCGCGAGTCCGCGTTCCCCTGCACGAAAAACGTGCCGCCTTGCGCGCCGTAGGCGAAGGATTTACCGACGCTGCCATCCACGCGTATGCCGTCCCCATTCGTTCCCTTGAGAATGGCAATCGTGCCGCCGAACGCGCCCTTGCCGACGCCGTCCTGCGCACCCCCCTCGACGGTGAGGTCTACACCATCCACATTGAAGCAGGCGAAGCCGTTGCCGACGACCGAGCCGTCATCGAAGATCAGCGTCGCAGTCGCTGCGATACTGTCCGGCTCGGTGAGACGCGCGCGCGTCATCTCGCCCGCGAGCACGGTGCCGACGACGCGGTGATCGGGCAGCACGGTCGGTTCGGAGAGCGCGACGCTCGCCTGACCGCGTGCGACATGGCTGGCGACCGCCCGTGCGAGATGTTGCGAGCGGTCAACCCGCAGCACGCGCAGGGTGCGGTCGGTGCCGATCTCTCTGAGCCATGCCGCCTGCTCTGCCGGAGCAAGCATGCGGGTGAGGTCAACACGATCGTGCAGCCGCGTTTGCACAAGCAAATCTGACCGGCCGACAAGGTCCTGTGTCCGCGTGAAGCCGAGCGCCGCCGTCAGTTCCTTGATCTCCTCGCCAATCGCGCCGAGGAAGCGGACGAGCTGCTGCACCGCCTCTTCATAGACACGCGGCACGAAATGCGTGACGCCTTTCTTTCGTGCTTCTTCATCCGTCTCTATCTGCGTGGCGATGCCGACATGGCAGGTGTCGAGCTGGCAGCCCCGGCAGATCGTGCAGCCAATCGCGACCATCGGTAAGGTGCCGAAGCCGATGCGGTTCGCGCCGAGCAGCAGCATCCGAACGACATCCACGCCCGTCTTCATGCCACCGTCCGCCCAGAGTTCGACCTGTGCGCGCAGCCCGGCGGCGACGAGCGCCCGGTGCGCCTCGACGATGCCGATGTCTGACGGCAAGCCGACATGTTTCAGCGCGTGCGTCCGCGCCGCGCCCGTGCCGCCATCGTAGCCGGAGAGGGTGATAATGTCCGCGCCGCTCTTGGCGATGCCAACCGCAATCGTGCCGATACCCGGCACGACGGGCACCTTGACGGAGACGCGCACGTGCGGGTTCGCCGTTTTCAGTTCATCCACGAGTTGGGCGAGGTCTTCAATCGAGTAGATGTCATGGTTGTTGGAAGGGGAGATGAGGTCCACGCCCGGTGTGGCGTTGCGCGCCTTCGCAACCTTCCCGGAGACTTTTGAGCCGGGCAGATGACCGCCCTCGCCGGGTTTGGCGCCTTGCCCGATCTTGATTTCGAGCAGATTGGACGAGTTCGCCAGTTCCGCATTGACGCCGAAGCGGCCCGAGGCGATCTGTTGCCCGCGCCACCGCGGGTATTTGCCGATCATATCCTTGATCTCGCCACCCTCGCCATTGAGTGAGACGATGTTCAGCCGCTTCGCCGCCTCCGGGTATGCCCGGAATGCTGTCTCACCCTGCGAGCCGAAGGACATGCTGCTGATCGCGATGGGATACGCATGCCCGCCAATCCCGGCATCCACGGTGGCGGGGTCAATCCCGCCCTCACCGGGGAGGCGGAAATCGAGCAGATGGCGCAAACTGACCGGGTTTTCCTTCTCGACTGCCGTCACTTTCGCGCTGTAGTCGCGATACGGCTCCAGGCCCGCCGCGACATTGCGGACGCTCTTCCAGACCTTCGGATAGAAATGGGTGACACGAGTTGGCTTTGCCGTGAGTTGGCCCGCCGCGATCCGCACGCGCTCCTCGGCCACCGCTTCCAACTGCTCCCACGTCAGGCCACCCGTCGCGCTGCCGCCGTAGTTCTCCGCACCGAACATGCGGGCGACCTCGACATGCAAGCCGACGGAGGCAAAGAGGCGGCTGTAGCCGCGCACCTCGTGGATACCAATGGTGCTGATGACTTTCTCGATCCCCTTCGTGAGGGCAGCGATCAGGTTGGCGAGGCCGGTTGGCGAGGCCGCTTCCGCGATTTCCCATTGGAGATAGGGGCAGATACCGTCCGCACCCATGCCGAGGGCGAGGACGATGTCATGCAGCGTCCGGATACCTGCGGCGCGCATCACCAGCCCGACGCCGCGCCGCAGCGCGTAGCCATCCGGCCCACCGGAGGCACGGCGCAGGGCCGTATCTACCGCCGAGATTGCCAGCAGCGGATCAATCGGGCGGTTGCCGTGCGTCAGGGTGCCCGCATCGTCGAGGACGATCAGGGGCGTGCCGCCGTTCGCGGCCTCCACGGCCTCTTCACCGAGACGATGCAGGGCGGCGCGGAGTGGTTCGCCCGGCCACTGCGCCATCGCGAGGACGGCGGGCCGCGTATCGCCCTCGAAGGTCATGAAGTCTTCGAGTGTCCACGTCCCCATCTGGTGCGCGATGGCGCGATGCCGCTCCAGCCGGGCCTCCATATCGCCCCCGCCCGGCCGCAATCCACCTGTGAAGAGGGGAGTAATTAGTTCCGTGCAGGGGATTTTCCGGTCGTGATCCGCGACGCCAATCGGCGGCCGCGGGCCGAGCACGACGCGGGTCGAGAACTGCTCGATCTCGCGCTCGCGGTCAATTGCCGGGTTCGTGACGACCGCGACGGACTCCTTGAAGTAATCCGCGAGGTTCTGTCGCTCCCGCGAGAGCGCGGCAAGTGGGCCATCGTAGCCCAATGAGCCGACGCGCTCGTTGCCACTCTCCGCCATCGCCTCCGTCAGTTTCAGTTCCTCGCCGTCGAACGCCCACGCCGCGATCAGACGAGAGGACTGAGGGCTGAGGGAGGGCGATTCATCCTGCCCAGAGGGCACCCGTGCCCCTACGACGCTGTCCGCCGGCTTCGGGCTGTGGCAGACAAGGAAGCGACGATAGTCTGTCGCGCAGATGCCGCGTGCCTGCGCCCGATGCAGCACATCCCGCAGGATGCCGTCGTAGGTCTCGATATGCGTGCCGACGCCCCGCGTGAGGACGACGGCCACTTTCTCGCCCGGCGCGAGCGGCTTCGGATCGTCGTCCATCTCGGCGATGGGCACAACGCCCTTTTCGGAGGAGAAGACGATGCGCTCCTTCGCGACGCAGAGCCAGAGCGGGCGGAGGCCGAGGGCGTCCACCGTGCCGACGAGTTCGTCACCGGCGCGGATCGCCATCGCCGCCGGGCCTTGCGCGAACGGCCCCCATGCCTGCCGGAAGTACATCAGCACATCCGCCATCGCGTCCGGCACGCGCTTAATCTCGTTGATGATCGGCGGGAAGATCAGTTCCAGCGCCTCCCGCAGCGAGAGGTCGTAGCGATGGATCATCCCTTCGAGCGTCCGGTTGACATCCTGCGAATCGGACGCGCCGGGGACGAGCGGGATGTGCAGCATCTGGGACTCGGTGCGGAACTTGGCGATTGTATTGATCTCGCCATTATGGCCGAGGAGCGAGAAGGGCTGCACGCGCTCGAAGGCGGTCGTCGTGTTCGTGCTATAGCGGTTGTGGCCGATGCTGATCGCGGAGACGAAGGCGGGGTCGCGCAGATCGGGGTAGTACGCGGTGAGCACCTGCGCCGTGCCGCGCACCTTATAGACGACCGAGTCCGCGCTGAGCGAGACAGTGAGCGCGGCGGTGCGCGCTTCGATTGCCAGTTGGAGGTCGAAGAGCAGCCGGTCCCGCGCCGCTATGTCGAGGCGCGGGGTGAGGAAGGCAATCTGCCACGTCGTCGGTTCTTCGCGCCGCCCGAGGCGGCCGAGCGCATCCGACACCACCGCCATCGGTCGGCTCATGAGCAGTTCGCAGCCTGCCGCGCAAATGACGTCCTCCACGGAGGCCATGATGCCTGCCACATGCGCGCGGTCGGCGGGCGGCACGAAGAAATGGCCGACCGCGAAGTGCGGACTGTCCGCCAGCGACGGATCGTAGCCGGTCGCCGTCAGATCGCGTGCCCAGAGCGCGCGGGGGATGTCGGTGAGGATGCCGCAACCATCGCCCTCACCGTCAATCTCGCCGGAGCGGTGATGCATCGTCGCGAGCGCGCGCAGGATACGCGTGATGTTCTCACGCGTCGGCGCGCCATGCCGCTCCACCATCGCCACGAGGCCGCATGCATCGTGCTCGACGGGGCCGACGTATGCGCCGACATCAATCAAGGGATCAAGGAGTGAGGACTGAGGACCGAGAACTGAGGACTTCTGCATGGCTACCCCTCCCGAAGATACGGCATCGTTCGGTGCAGGGACGTCGGGTGTTTAACGCAAACAGCCCCCGTCCCCGCTGAGGGACGAGAGCCGGACAACAGTCCATTCTCCCGCGGTACCACCCTCGTTGCCACGCGTCTATCCCGCGCGACCACTTCACGGCTGGAGGACGCGCAACGTGGCAGCCATCCACCGGCAGGATGCACGCGCATACCACTACGGCATGCGTCCCTTCGTGCATCGCCGCCCTCCGCTCCTGGGCTGCTTTCGGTGCATCGTGCCCCGATTCCGGCCTTCCACCGTTCGCCGGATCGCTGGCGGGGGATACCCACCTACTGTTCCCACTCAACGCGGGTTGCGTCGTTTGTGTCCACGATTTCGCACGGCTGTGTGAAATCGGTAACGCGGTAATATCATCGATCAGTGATGCCTGTCAATCCGTTCGGGGGAAGTCCGTACGCCTGCATAGCCCGGCAACCACGTTCTTAGACGGTTGCACAGCCACGAAAAAAACGCACAATGACGGCGATGGAGAGTAGCGCGTCTCATGAACATGCAAATCGCGATGAGAAAGAGCCGCTCATCGCCCTGCTTGGCCCGACGGCGTCGGGGAAGTCCACGCTGGCGCTGACGCTGGCGGGACTGTTTTCGGGCGAAATCGTCTCGGCAGATTCGCGGCTCGTGTATCGCGGTATGGACATCGGCACGGCGAAACCGACGCCCGGGGAGCGTGCCCGCATCCCGCACCACTGCATTGACGTTGCGGCCCCCGATGTGCCGTATGACCTCGCCCGATGGAAGGCGGAGGCGGCGCGGATAATTGCCGACATACGCGGGCGCGGTCATCTGCCGTTTCTCGTCGGTGGCACGGCGCAGTGGACGACCGCGCTGCTCGATGGTTGGGAGCCGCCGTCCGTCGCGCCCGATCAGCGATTCCGGGCGGCGATGGAGGAACGGGCACGTACTGAGGGGATTGAACCACTCCGGGCCGAACTCGCTGCCCAAGACGCGGAAGCCGCCGCGCGTACCGGACCGAATCTCCGCCGCATCATCCGCGCACTGGAGGTGATCCGTGCGACCGGGCAGCCATTCAGCGCGCAGCGCGGGCAATCCATCGCGAAGCCGTATCGCGATCTGCGGATCGGCCTCTCGCTCCCGCGCGATGTGCTCTATGCCCGCATTGACGCGCGGGTCGAGGCGATGCTCGCCGCCGGTCTCGTGGACGAAGAGCGCGCCTTGCTGGATGCCGGGTATGATCCGTCGCTGCCCGCTTTGTCAGGCATCGGCTACCGCCAGGTAGCGGAATACCTGCGGGGGGAGATGACGTTAACGAGTATGTGCGAACGGATCAAACAGGCGACGCATCGCTACGCGCGCCATCAGATGACGTGGCTGCGCCGCGACACGGCGATTGTCTGGCTCGACGCACAGGACGAAGAACGATTGCACGCCGAGGCGGCCGAGATGATCCGGCGCTTCCTGCTATACTGACCGATCACCGAACGCGCGAACCGATGGGCGCCAAGATCCGTTATCAGGAGGGTATCCCGATTCCCACGACATTGCATCCGACAACCCCGCCGGCCGAGCGCGCGATGCTCGCCGCCGTGCGGTGGAACGAAAATGGCTGGACAACCGATGATTCGCTCGAAGAACTGGCCCGGCTCGCCGAATCCGCCGATCTCGAAGTCGTCGGTTCGGTCGCGCAGAACCTCTCCAGGCCGAACCCGACCTCCTATCTTGGCAAAGGCAAGGTGCAGGAAGTCAAAGCGGCGCGGGAGGACCTTCAATACGACGTCCTCGTCGTGGACGAGGAACTATCGCCGAGCCAGCTGCGGAACCTTGAAGATACGTTAGATGTAAAGGTCATTGATCGCACCGCGCTGATTCTCGACATCTTCGCCCGCCGCGCCCAGACGCACGAGGGGCGATTACAGGTCGAACTGGCGCAACTCGAATACCGCATGAACCGCTTCACGCGGATGTGGACGCACCTTTCGCGCCAGACGATGGGCGGCGTCGGCCTCCGTGGACCGGGCGAGACGCAGTTGGAAGTGGACCGCCGCCGCGCCCAGGAGCGCGTGACCCTACTGAAGGAAGAATTGGCGGAAGTCCATGGGCACCGCGAGCAGTACCGGCAGAAGCGGCGCAAGGCGGGCGTGCCGATTATCGCCCTCGTCGGCTACACGAACGCGGGCAAGTCCACGCTCCTGAATCGCCTCACCGATGCGGATGTGCTGGCGGAAAACAAACTTTTCGCGACGCTCGACCCGACAACGCGCCGGATCGTCTTGCCGAGCGGACGGGACGCGCTGATGACCGATACCGTCGGCTTCATCAATCAACTGCCGACGCAACTCGTCGCTGCCTTCCGCGCGACATTGGAGGAGATCAGCGAGGCGGATGTGCTCGTCCATGTCGTTGATATGACTCATCCGAATGCGGAGGAGCAGGCGGCGACCGTCCGCAAGGTGCTCGGCGAACTGAACGTCGGCAACAAGCCGACCGTCGTTGCGCTGAACAAGGTGGATGCGCTCGGCGGCGATGTCCCGGCGGATATTCGTGAGGCATTGGAACTGCCGGAAGCGTACGTGCCGGTCTCCGCGATCACCGGGCAAGGGATGGACGAACTATTCGCCCGCATCGAATCCGCCCTGACGGAGACGATGGCGGAAATGCGCGTCTGCATCCCCTATGACCACTCGGCGCTCGTCGAGCGATTCCATCGCAGCGGGCGGGTGGCCTCCGTGGAGTATGGCGAGCAGGGAATCACGATACAGGGGTTGATCCCGCAGCGTGACGCCGCCAAGCTCGCGCCCTACCGCATCGCCTGACCGCCGCCGCATCGGCTATACTCGCCCGCAATGGTGTTCGAGCACCGGAAAGGGGGGGGCGGGATGGCAAGCAACGATGTGGCGGGCACGCGGCTCAACGAGTTGATTCAGCAACTGCGGGATATTGGCGGCATTGATCTCGCTGCCGTGGTCGGCAACGATGGCTTGCTGCTCGCGTGCAGCGCTGCCGAAGGAATTGATGGCGAGGCGGTCGGCGCGGTCTCTGCGAGCGGATTGCTCGTCGCGGAGGCGTTGGGGCGTGAGTTAGAGCGCGGCGGCATCACACAGACGACGCTCGAATATGAGGATGGCATCGTGCTGCTGACACCCCTCGATGCCGATGTCGCACTGCTCGTCCTCGCGCAGCCGGACGCCAATCTCGGTCGGCTCCGCCTCCTTACCCGCCGGGCGCGGGGCGAACTGCTCCGCGCCGTCAGTGCGTACGTTCTCTGGCCGGGCACCGCTGCAGAGGGCACTGACGCGGAGTCGCCACAGGGAGACGCGCAGACCGCCGCGAACGAACCATCTCCGCAGCAGCATGGATAACAGCAACCGGCCCCGAAGCGCCTACGCGAGCGCAGGCGTTGATATAGATGCCAAGACGAATGCGCTGGCGTCGCTCCGCGCGCGTATTCGTGCGACACACGGCCCGCATGTGCTTGCGGACATCGGCCACTTCGGCGGCATCTACGCGATGCCGGGGGCGGCGGAAACCGCGCTTGTCGCCTCGATTGACAGCGTCGGAACGAAACTCAAACTCGCCGTCGCGCTCGGTACGTCGGAGGCACACGCGGGCATCGGGCGGGACATCGTCCATCACTGCGCCAACGACATCCTCTGCTGCGGCGCGCGGCCAATCTTCTTTCTCGATTACCTCGCCGTCGGCGCGAGCGACCCGGCGATGATCGCGGCGGTCGTTGGCGGCGTCGCCGATGCCTGCCGCGCGCATGACATGGCGCTGCTCGGTGGCGAAACCGCTGAATTGCCCGGCATCTACGCTACGGGGGATTACGACCTCGCAGGGTGCATCATCGGCAGCGTCGCGCGCGGGCAGATCCTCGATGGGCGGGCGGTGCGGGACGGGGACGTGCTCCTCGGCCTACCCTCGGCAGGCCTGCACACCAATGGGTACTCACTCGCCCGGCGCGCCTTCGGCCTCGATGGTTCGCCCGAAGTGGTGCGCGAGCGGCTGGCGATCATTCCGCCCGGTTGCGCCAAACCGCTCGGCGATCTCCTTCTGGCGGAACACCGCTCCTATGTCGCCGCGATGCTGCCCGCCATTGACGCGGGGCATATTCACGCGCTCGCGCACATCACCGGCGGTGGGCTGGTGGATAATGTGCCCCGTGTCCTTCCGGCGCATCTCGCCGCCCGATTCGATGTGGATCGGTGGGAAGTCCCGCCGCTTTTTACCGCGATCCAGGACGCCGCAGACGTCACGGATGCCGAGATGTACCGGGTCTTCAATATGGGCATCGGTATGGTCGCGGCCGTTGCACCGGATCGGGTGGATGATGTATGGGCGACAATCCCGGAGGCGATCGTCATCGGGGGCGTGATCGCGCGCGCCGAGGGTGAGCCGGTGCGGATTATCGGAATCCCGCAATGAGATTGAAATTAGCCGCTTGTTGCGCCGGGGCGGATTGTGTATAGTCGCTCCTGGTTGCATTGTGACCGTGCGCGGAGGCGACTGGCGAAGGAACGTGGGCGACCACGGGGGAGCCGCCGCGCAGGAGTGAAGGCCGTTCGCCTGGGCCGCGTCATCCTCTGACGTGCGGCGCGGCGGTCATTATGAACCTCACGCGCCTCAGCAAATCAGATGGATGGCGTCCCGATTATTCTGCGCGAGCGCGGAGGGCGACGATGCGGGCGATTCTCAGTGTCTGGGACAAAACGGGGTTGGTGCCATTTGCGCGGGGTCTGGCGGACCTCGGCTGGGAACTGGTTTCGACCGGTAACACGGAGCGGACACTCGCGGAGGCCGGGATTCCCGTCACCGGTATCGCCGCTGTGACGGGCTTCCCGGAAATTCTCGGCGGTCGGGTCAAGACCCTCCATCCTGCCGTGCATGGCGGTATCCTTGCCCGCCGCGACAACGCGGGCGATATGACGACGCTCGCGACGCACGACATTACCGCCGTGGACATGGTCGTCTCAAACCTCTATCCCTTCGCGGCAACGGTTGCCGATCCATCCATCACGGTCGCGGAAGCGCTGGAAAACATTGATATCGGTGGGCCGACGCTCGTCCGGGCGGCGGCGAAGAATTTCCCCGCCGTCCTCGTCCTCACCGAAGCCGGAGACTACGATCACGTTCTCAGTTTGCTCCGGGCCGGTGGCGTCCCGCTCGTAGAGCGCCGTGTGCTCGCGGCGAAAGCGTTTGCCCACGTCGCCGCGTATGACACGACCATCGCGGCCTATCTGCGCGGCACGGATGGCGCACCGGACGCGTCATTTCCCGCCGAGTATGGCATCGCGGGCACGCTCCATCAGCCGATGCGGTACGGCGAAAACCCGCACCAGGCCGCCGCGCTCTATCGCGCGTACGAACCGGGTCGCCCGGCGCGCGGCCTGCTCGGCGCGACGCAATTGGCGGGCAAGGAACTCTCGTACAACAACATCCTCGACGCGGACGCGGCGTGGACGGCGGCATGTGACTTCCTCGGTTGGGAGCGACCAGCATGCGTGATCGTCAAACACAACATCCCCTGCGGCATCGCGCTTGGTGACGACCCGGAGATCGCCTTCCGGCGGGCGTATGCCTCCGACCCGCTCTCCGCATTCGGCGGCGTGATCGCGCTGACAACACCGGCGACTGCCGCCGTTGCGGAGGCGATCGCGGAACTCTTCGTCGAGGTCGTCCTCGCGCCATCCTTCGATGATGAGGCGCGGGCGGCGTTCGCGCGGCGGAAGAATGTCCGTCTGCTCGCGATGGGCGCGCCGTCTGCCACACCCGACGCGTGGGAAGTCCGCTCCGTGCAGGGCGGGTTCCTGCTCCAATCGCAGGATCGGGTGATTGATGATCTGCGCACATGGCAGGTCGTCTCGCGGCGACCACCGACCGATGAGGAAGCGCGCGATCTCCGCTTCGCGTGGCGCGCGGCGCGGCATGTCAAGTCGAACAGCATCGTCCTCGTCAAGGATGGCGCGACGGTCGGCATCGGCGGCGGCCAGCCAAGCCGGATTGACGCGGCGAAAATTGCTATCGCGAAGGCGAGCGACCGCACGCGAGGAAGCGTGATGGCCTCCGATGCCTTCTTCCCCTTCGCGGATACCGTCGAGGTCTGTGTGGCGATGGGCGTGACGGCCATCGTGCACCCCGGCGGTTCGATCCGCGACGCGGAGAGCATCACCGCCGCCGATGCCGGGAACGCCGCGATGATGACGACGGGGCGGCGGCACTTCCGCCATTGAAAGTGCAACCTCAGCGCGGCGTGACGTATTGTTGGAGCGCTGCCAGTTCATCGGCGGCGCT
>JAICJW010000460.1 GCA_025928215.1 Chloroflexia bacterium
GACGAGTGTAGACGATATACTCGCTGAACTGCGGCTGGAAATCCGGCGCGAGCAGCACGCGACCCAGCAGGTATTGCCGACGCTGCCCGGTGTGCCCGGCGCGGAGACGCTGCTCGGCGCGTTGAGCGCGGAACCGGCCCACATTGACGATCTCTGCCGCGCCTGCGGCCTGCCGATCAGCGATGTCAATGGGCTGCTCGTGCAACTGCAACTGACCGGCGCGGTGCGCCCGGCGGGGCCGCAACTCTACGTGCGTGCATAGCGTATCTTCCGCGTCACGCCAGCGCGACTTTTCCCGTTGTGATGAGTACGAAGTGATTGGGCGTTGGGACACGGGGCAGGAGGGTGATGTGAATCTCTATGGAGTGATTCTCGCGGGCGGTGGCGGCACGCGACTCTGGCCGCTCTCCCGCCAGCACCAGCCGAAGCCGCTCCTCAATCTGCTCGGTGATCGGAGTATGCTGCAAGGCACCGTTTCACGCCTCGCACCGCTTATCGCACCGGAGCGCCTCTTTATCGCCGTCAATGCGGCGCATGCGCCCGAAGTCGCGCGCCAGATCCCGGAAATTCCCGCCGATCATATCGTCGTCGAACCCGTCGCGCGGGAGACAGGCCCCGCCCTCGGCCTCGCCGCGATTCATCTCGCGCATAAGGACCCGGATGCGACGCTCGCCTCCTTCCAGGCCGATCATGTCATCCTCAAGCCGGAGGTTCTGCTCAGCGCGGTCGCCCTCGCCGCGCGGGCCGCGCAAGACGGAGCAATCGTCACCATCGGTATCACGCCCACCTTCGCCGCGACGGGGTATGGGTACATCGAGCTGGCCGACATCGTGCAGCAAGAAGGCGACCTCTGCGTGCGCGAGGCGGTGCGCTTTGTGGAGAAACCCGAGCGCGAGACAGCGGAAGCGTATCTTGCCACCGGCGACTTCGTCTGGAACGCGGGCCTCTTCATCTGCCGGGTGCAGACCCTCCTCGACGCCTTCGCGACGCACCTGCCGGAGACGTACGCGGGCTTGATGCGCATCAAGGAGGCAATCGGCACCGACGGCTACGTGGAGACGCTCGAATCGGTCTTCCCGACGCTCGGCAAAGTCAGTATTGATGTCGGGATTATGGAGAAGTTCCACCCGCTCGTCACGGTGCCCTGCGATCCGGGTTGGAACGATGTCGGCGATTGGGACACCCTCGCCTCGCTGATGCAGGGCGACGATGACGGCAATATCGCCATCGGCACGACGCATCTCGCCATCGAGACGAAGCGGACACTCGTTCACGGCCGGGATCGCCTGATTGCAACGGTCGGCATCGAGGACCTCATCATTGTGGACACGCCCGACGCCGTTCTCGTCATGTCCCGCAGCCGCGCGCAGGAAGTCAAGAAACTCGTCGAACGGCTGACGAGTCACCACTAAAAGGAAGCGCCGAATACTGAGGATTCCCAAACGGACAATCGCGATGCGCTCCGCTTTCCGGGATTAGAAAACCCGTTCTGAGTGTTACCACAATTGATGCGTCGGCTTGACATCGGCGGCATTGTTTCTGCTACCCTGACGCGGGTGAGAAGTGAACGTACATAGGGAGGGGCATAATGCCCGACGAAACGATAAAGAAAACAACGGCGAAGACGACGCGCACGCGCACGCCTGCCGCGACGAAAGCGCCCGCGAAGAAACCAACGAAGCGGACGACAACGAAAACCACGGCGAGCGCGGCAAAAACACCCACGACCCGACGCACGGCCACGACCCGCGCGGCGAGCGCTGGCACACGAACGCGCGGCACGTCCGGCGGGCGGTACGCGGCGATGCCACCCATCGCCGAAGGATCGCGGCTCGTGATCGTTGAATCGCCCGCGAAGGCAAAGACGATCATGAAATACCTCGGCCCCGGCTATGCCGTGCGCGCCTCGATGGGGCATGTGCGCGATCTGCCGGATCGCGGTATCGGCATTGATCTCGAACACGACTTCGCGCCGACCTACGTCGTCACCGAGGACAAGACGGACACGGTCAAGCAACTGAAGGCGGCGATCAAGAGTGCGAGCGCCGTTTACCTCGCCACCGACCCTGACCGCGAGGGGGAGGCAATCGCCTGGCATGTCGTCAAGGCGACGACCCCCACGCGCGACAAGCCGGTGCATCGCGTCACCTTCAATGAAATCACGCAGGATGCCGTGCGCGCCGCGATTGCCAGCCCGCGCGAGATTGACATGGACCTCGTGGATGCGCAGCAGGCCCGCCGCGTGCTCGATCGCATCGTCGGCTACCGCCTCTCACCTTTCCTCTGGAAGAAAGTGACACGCGGCCTCTCCGCCGGGCGCGTCCAGTCCGTCGCTCTTCGGTTGGTCGTGGATCGTGAGCGGGAGATCGCCGCGTTCGTGCCCGTGGAATCGTGGACGGTCGAGGCCGATTTCGCCAAGATCACGGGGCAGGAACGCACGCCACGCGACGTTTTCCATGCTCGCCTGACGCAGATCAACGGCAAGAAAGCCGATCTGAAGGTGCGGGACGACGCGCAAGCCGTCCTCGACGGCCTGACGGGCGCGGCGTATGCCGTCAAGGATGTGAACAAGACAGAGCGGAAGCGCAATGCCGCGCCGCCGTTCACGACGAGCACGCTGCAACAGGAAGCGTCACGCAAGCACGGCTACGCCGTCGCGAACACGATGCGCATTGCGCAGCAACTCTATGAGGGCATCAAACTCTCCAGTAAGGAGGGTGAGGTCGGCCTGATTACGTACATGCGCACCGACTCGCTCAACATCTCCGATGAGGCGCGCGAGGCGGCGCGGCGGGTGATCGTCTCCCGCTACGGCGGCGACTTCTACCCGACCAAGCCGAACTTCTACCGCACCAAGGCGAAAGGCGCGCAGGAGGCGCACGAGGCGATCCGCCCCACCGACCCGGCGCGCACGCCGGAGGATGTGCGCCCATACCTCAGCCCGCAGCAATTCAATGTCTACCGGCTGATCTGGCAGCGTTTCGTCGCCAGCCAGATGGCGCAGGCGGTCTTCGATGTCACGCAGGTGGACATTCTCGGCAGGCCGCAAACGGGCGACAGCGCGTATACCTTCCGCGCGAGCGGTTCGGTGATCCGCTTCCCCGGCTTCCTGGAAGTCTACCGCGAGGGGCACGACGCGGGCGACGGGGACGACGAGATAGACAAGGACGCCCTGCCCGCCCTCTCGCCCGATGAACCCGTTGACCTCGTCAACCTCGTGCCCGAGCAGCACTGGACGCA
>JAICJW010000409.1 GCA_025928215.1 Chloroflexia bacterium
GGTGGTGCTCAATTACAAGACCGTCCTTCTTTGATCTTCTCTGCGTTCTCTGCGTCTCTGCGCTTCAATCGGTTTCTGTCTGGGAGGCGATAGAGATAGGAGAGGGGGCGGTGGCGGTATCGGCGGGGCGGTAGGGCATCACGGGGGCGAGGAGGGGGAACTGAACGGTGAAGGCGGTGCCGCGCTCAACGGTGCTTTCGACGGCGATCGTGCCGCCGTAGCCCTGGGCGATCTCCCGCGCGATGGCGAGGCCGAGGCCCGCGCCGCCATCGTCGCGCCCCCGGGCGAGCGTACCGCCCCGATAGAAGCGGTCGAAGAGATGCGGCAATCGTTCAGCGGGGATACCGGGGCCATCATCCACCACGCGCAGTTCCGCCGCCGCATGATCCTCCCGGACGGAGACCCAGATATGCCCCTCCGGCGGCGTGTACTTGATCGCGTTATCGAGGAGGATGAGAGCGAGTTGCTTCAGGCGGTCGGGGTCACCCAGCACGAGGAATGGGCCGCTCGCCGGGGACTAGATGATGTCGTGACCGCGCGCCAGCCCGCGCGCCGCGCGCACCGCGCCATCCACCGCTTCATCGAAGCGGACGGGCGCGGGCCGTGGTTGCTCGCCAACCTGCGCGCGGGCGAGGGCGAGGAGGTCGCTAATCAGGCGGCTCATCCGCTCCGCCTCCGTCGCCATGTCGTCCAATACCTCAGCACGCTCGCCATCTTCCATTCGCTCGCCGTGCTGCCGCAACAAGTCAGCATTCCCCCGAATGGCGGTGAGCGGCGTGCGCAGTTCGTGCGACGCATCCGCGATGAAGCGGCGTTGCGCCTCGAAGACCGTCTCCAGCCGCCCGAGCATGCCGTTGAAGGTCTGGCCGAGATCTGCCACCTCGTCGCCCGTTCGCGGCACCGCGACGCGGCGGGAGAGGTCCTGCGCCTCCTGGATGCCCGCCGCATCCCGCGCCATCCGCCCGATTGGCCGCAATGCCGTCTTGGCGACGACGGAGACAATCAAGGCGAGCATCAACGTCGCGGCCAGCACACCTCCGGCGAGGAGTATTTGGGCCTTGCGAAGCGACGCAGCGAGCGGGGCAGTCGGTTTCGCGGCAAGGACCGCACCAATTGGTGGCGCGTTCAGTGGGATCGCGACGGGATACAAAAACGCACGCACTTTCGCTCCGTCCGCCGTGTAGAGTGTCAGGTAGGTAAATTGCCGGTCCTTGATCGCCTGAACATCAGCGGGCGAAAGCATGATCGTTGACGTCAGATTGCTGGAATGGCTGACGTCCTTGCCCGTATTATCAACGTATTGGATGTAGACGTCATCGAGCGCGAGCGGATCGAGCAGGGACGGCGGTGGCACAAGGGCAACCTGATTTCGCTGATCAATGAGAATGCGCCCATACGCTTCCCCGGCGCGCGTGCTGATCGTGTTATCGAGATCGCTGCGCCATGAGCGCGTCAGCCCCATATAAATGACGACCGCAAACGCACTCAGGGCGATAAAGAGAATGGCGGTGTACCAGAGGGTGAGGCGGAGACGGATGGACATTGAGACGCGTTCCCCCTCGCGCTAGGCGATCTCTCGCTCGCGCAGGGTGTAACCGACGCCGCGCACGGTGTGGATGAGGCGGCTTTCGCCCTGCTCCTCTAATTTGGCGCGCAGGGCGCGGACGTAGACTTCGAGCACATTCGACTCACCATAGAAATCGTCGCCCCAAACGCGATCCATGATGAGATCACGCGGCAACACCTGCCGGGGATTGCGCAGAAAGAGAACGAGCAGATCGAATTCACGCGCCGTCAACTCGATCGCGTGCCCGCCACGCCGGACATCCCGGGTGCCGAGATCCACCGCGAGGTCCGCGAACTTCAGCGCCTCGACATGGTTTGTGCCCTCGCTTTGCGCGGCGGCGCGGCGGAGTAAGGCGCGCACGCGGGCAAGCAATTCCTCAAAGGCGAAGGGCTTGACGAGGTAATCATCCGCGCCGGCATCCAGGCCGCGCACGCGATCCGCAACGCCATCCCGCGCGGTGAGCATCAGCACCGGAGCGCGCTCACCCGCCTCACGCAGGCGGCGCGCCACTTCCAGCCCGTCAATATCCGGGAGCATTAAGTCGAGGACAACGAGTTCCGGCGGCCGGTCGCGCACGGCGTCGAGCGCGGCGCGGCCCCCGTCGGCCACCTCCACGGTGTAGCCCTCCAACGCCAGCCCGCGCCGCAGGAGATTGGCGATCGCGCGCTCATCTTCCACAACGAGGATGCGTTCCCCGCTCATCCCCATTGCCTCCCGACCTTTCGCAGCGTGCGCCGCACCACTCCCAGAGCATGATTGTACCGCACCCGGAGCGTGGGCGCACCTTTCGGCGATCAGGAGATCAATTCATGCTCGCCGCACGCGGGGGTCACATCGTCGCTCACCATCGCACAATCGCCATATAAGTCCACGAGCCGGAGGTCGAGGCGCGTGATGATGCCGCTCTCGTAAACTTTCGGCGAGATGATGATGACATCTTCCTGAATCTCGCGCAGGCAGTTTGCACGGGCGGTATCGCGCGCGGTATGCGCCGGGGAATACCGGAAGTGAAAAAATTCATGCATGCGATTCCACTTCCCGTCCGCATTTGGAGACATGTGATGATTTCCTCTCATCAACCACCCCGTTGCTCCCGGAGGCTAAACACGCGATGATTGCGCTCGCGGTTCCTCTCGCACCATTCCGAACCGGAATGGGGAAGTTCGGACTGTTATATATAGTTGAACGTGAGTTCACTCTCATATGTGACGTTCTCCGATTCTCTCCGCACTCCGGCACCGCAAACCCTGTAGAATAGATGGGGAACGATGAACCATGAAGGCACAGAGCACGTAGAGAGGGAGAAGAGAAAAAGAGGAATAGAAAGGGATTTTCTCCCGTTTTCCTCCTGTGTTCCTCCTGTGTTTCTCTGTGCGCTCTGTCTCTTCGTGGTTCAAACTCTCTGATAGGAGGGGAGCGTGGCTGAGGGGTTTGTGGCACGGGTTGACAGCGCGAATCTGCACGTCTGCATCAAAGTGAGGGATTTCGACACGGCGCTCGGATTTTATCGCGATCTGATCGGGTTGCCGGTTCTTCGGCGGAGTGGCACCGATGATGCGCCAGTCTTTTACTGGTTGCCCGGCCTGCAACTGGCGAAGCAGAGCGACGATCCCGGCGCGCACCCGTATGGCATCTTCGATCACATTGGGCTCGCCGTCGAGAACATCACGGAGGTTTGCGCGCGGCTCGATGCAGCCGGATACACCGCCGAAACGCCGCTCGATACCCGCACGATTCCCGGTGTCGAGCGTAAGGTAATGAACGCCTTCTACCGCGATCCGGACGGCAACAAGGTCGAGTTCGTCCATTGGGTATGAGGGGAGCGGACAGCAGACAGCGGGCAGTGAATCCCGACTCCCCTCTCCATCGCCGAACGAATCATGAAGAGGTCGTAGCCGCCGGGCGATGGAGAGGGGCCGGAGGTGAGGAAAAGAGGAGGCTCAATTGGCGGCACAACTGACAGACAAGGCGCGAGCATTCCTGGGCGAGAAGCGGTTCGCCGTGCTGGCGACGATCAACAAAGATGGCACGCCCCAACAGACGGTGATGTGGTACGAACTTCAGGGCGACGAGATCATGATGAACACCGCGCATGGCCGCCTGAAGGATCGCAATCTCATCCGTGACCCGCGCATCTCGATCTGCGTCGAGGATGGACAGCGTTTCGTCACCCTGCGTGGCACCGTGACGCTGAATGACGATGTTGAGACGGCACAGGCGGACATCAAACGCCTCGCGGCGCGCTATTCGGGGGCGGAGCAAGCGGAGCAGTCGGCGGCGAACTTCCGCAA
>JAICJW010000325.1 GCA_025928215.1 Chloroflexia bacterium
ACCCCGGGGGGGGGGCCCCCCGTGGGGGGTGCTTTCGCGGGGGGGGGCCCCCCTGGGGGGCCCCCGGACGCAACGGTGGTGGCACTCTTTTCGCAACCCGTGCTCGTCGTTACTCGCTACTACGTCATTGCCCAGACCCGTACATGGTTGCCGTTGTCGAGGCCGAGAGCCGTGAAGAGGCTGTAACTGATCTCAATGACGAAGTGATTGCGCCAATAATTCTGATCCTGCGGGGCGACGGCGTCGGCGACGGTGCAGCGGATCGTCTTGCCCGTGTCGGTGTTTTGCAGGGTGAGGATATTGCCGAAGACGAAGTCGGGATGGACGCAGTAATACCCTTCCGGCGAATAGGGAAAGGTATTGGGGTTTCCCTGCCCGCCACGCATGTGCGTGCGGATGATCGCGTCCCAGCCGCCATTATCGTAACTCGGTGAATAGAACGCGGCCCCGCCTTCACCGATCTCCGTCAATCCGGCGGTTGGGTTGGCCGGTGGCGCGGGCGGGGCGGGTGGCGCGACCGACCGCACCTGTATGGTGGTGTCCGGTATCACCGGGGTGACAGTCGCGGCAGGGGGCGGCAGGGTTGGGGGGTGTGTCGGTGCGGGCGTTACCAGGGGAGTTGATTTCCCGTCGTCATTCGCCTGAACAACGCTGAGGGGGAGCACCGCGATAAAGAGAAGCAACATCAGGGGGGTGATGAACCGGTAGGCCGGCGAGCGACGTTGCTCGGTGGCGCGGCATACCGTGCTCGGAAATAGTGACAACCGCAAAACGGACAGACCCTCCTACGAGACCAACGCAGCGCCACAACGGCGTGGGCTGCAACTCACCTGCACGGACAGTCAACATAACGTCCGGCGCAGCGGCGCATGGTACGCAAGTCAACGAGCCTTGTCAAATTGTTCACTGAATGACGACTGTGGCGATGAATAATGTAGTCGGGTTCACAGCGAATACTCGCGCACTACTTCCGAAAGTGTACGAATTGTGTGTACGAACAGTTGTGCGAGAATTGTCTGCCCATTATCAAGCAGGTGAACGAGGGTATGCTATGCTGCGCGGCAGGAGAGACCAAGGCGTATGCGCCCGAATGCGTGAAGGGCCAGCATGAATGAGAGACGGCGGCTGGGCGCAAGCGGTATCGTTGTTTCGGCGCTCGGTGCTGGGACATGGTCATGGGGGGACGCGCCGTTCTGGGGATACGGCGGGATGCCGGATCGCACGGAGATCGCGGCGGCCTTCCGCGCCAGCCTCGATGCGGGTGTAACCTTCTTCGACACGGCGGAACTCTATGGTGGGGGAGGATCGGAGCGGCTGCTCGGCACGCTGGCGCGGGAGGCGGGGCGCGCGGTCATCATCGCCAGTAAGTTCACGCCGTTTCCGCACCGGCTCTCGGCGCGCACGCTCCACACGGCGCTCGACCACAGTCTGTCCCGGCTCGGCGTGGAAACGCTCGATCTCTACCTGATTCACTGGCCGTACACGCTGCTGCGCATCGAACCGCTGATGGACGCGCTGGCGGAGGCCGTGCGGGCCGGGAAGGTGCGCGCGGTCGGCGTGAGTAACTTCGATGCGTTCGGGATGCGCCGCGCCCACGACCGCCTCGCGCGGTACGGCATCCCACTCGCGGCCAACGAAGTACGCTACAACGTCTTCGCGCGGCAGCCCGAGACGAACGGCGTGCTCGCGGCCTGCCGGGAACTCGATGTCGCATTGATCGCGCATAGCCCGCTCATTCATGGGGTGCTGGCCGATGATGATACACCGCTATCGGTCGGTGGGCCGCGCCGCTTCCTGCACTCCTATCGGGGCGAGCGGCTGCGTGCGATCCACGCGATGACAGCGACCCTGCGAGCAATCGCACGGGCGCGGGGATGCACCGTCGCGCAGGTCGCGCTGAACTGGCTGCTTTGCCAGGATGATCGGATCATCCCCATTCCGGGGGCGAAACGCGCGGCGCACGCGCGGGAGAATGCAGGCGCACTCGGCTGGCGGCTGACCGACACCGAATTGACGATCATCAATCGCCTCTCCGCACCGGACCAGCAATAACGGGAGGCGCTTTCACGAAGACGTTGTCCACCGTGCCCGGAAGCAGCGGAGGACCCGTGACGATCATCCGCTCAACGGCTCCCGAATCATCTTCTTCAAAGCGCGCGACAAATGGGAAGGATTCGACCGCGAAACTCCCATCCGCGACCGGCACGAGGGGATTGCGTGGCCAGACGAGTGATACGCCGTCGAGCACGAGACGACCATCCTCCCACAGCACCCTGCACGCGGCGTCACCATCGCCCGCGCGGGAGTGATACTCCCCGACATATCGCTCCGGATGTAGCACGTGAGGTTCCGCCTCCGGCATCGCGGGCAGACCGAGAAATTCCAGCGCGCGGCGCTGGTAGGCGGGCCAATGACCCGCGCTATTCTCTATTGCCATTCTGGGGAAAGCGAAACGCGAGAATGCCCGGTCCGTGACCGCGCGATATGCTCGCCACAGAGAGGCCATACCATCGAACCCCTGTAACCCGCGACGCTTCCCGTAGGCGGATTCCGTCGCGTTACGAATCAGTCGTTGCTCGGCGGTGATCCCCCGGCGGGCGCAAATCCGCCGGAGGGCACCCGCCACATCATCCTGATAGAGGTAGATGAGGCGCGGGGTCGTGTCGCGGATGATCCGCGCGACGCGCGTCAGATAGGCATCAATGGCTGATCGCGGGACATCGTACGGGAAGAGCGTCCATGTCAGGTAGCCGAAGAGGCAGCTATCCAGAATGACGACCGCACCCGACGCCTCCAGTGTGTGGGCAAATTCCTGCCACTTGTCGAGCACACCATCAATCACCTGCTGATACTCACCGCTCGCCAGACGATCCAGGACCTGTTGCAGCGAGGCGCGATCGTGGAAGGGATAGAGGGGGTGCGCGGCTTCTTCCTCGTACCACCAGCGGGCCGCAATTCCCTGAGCGGCATAGTGCCGGATGAGAAAGTGCGCGAGTGTCGATTTGCCTGAACCCGGCAATCCCTCAATCAAAATCAGCGACCCAGGCGAGTGGTCATCCATTGGCGTTTCCCTCGTGGTCCGTCAGATCGCCGTCCGTCTGCCGGGTATCATACGGCGCGGCAAGGCGGCGCGGCACCTCGCGCGCCGCCCGCTTCGGTGCTATGGTCCCTCCGGCAAGATACATCCAGCCGCTCTCTTCATCCGTATACCACGAGAGACGTTCGTGCTAATCATCAAGGAGTTGTGTCATGGCGACGGTGATCGGCGAGCGTGTGTTGAAGGAGACGGAAGGGCTGTCGCGGATGCACGAGCGCGTCCCGGCGCAATACGTGGCTTTGCCAAATAATGAAGTCGTCTTCCGGCGGTTCGAACCGGACGGCTCCACAACCGAGACGGACCTCGGACCGTACGCCCCATTCTACGCGCGCATTTTCGCGCTGGATGAGCAGATCAAGGCGAAATACGGCAATGGGGACGGGCCGACGAAAGGCGGGCCGGGTCTGCCGGGGCGGCAGCGGGCGGGCCTCGTGATGCTCGAAGTGACCGAGAAATGCAACCTCACCTGCCCGATGTGCTACGCGGGCAGCAACCCGGATGGCCGGCACTACACGATGGCGGAGATCGAACAGCGGCTCGATGAGATCGTCACGGCGGAAGGTGCGGACGTCAGCCTGCAAATCTCCGGGGGCGAGCCATCCGTCCGCAAGGACCTCAAAGAACTGGCGGCGCTGATTAAGTCCAAAGGATTCACGAACTTCGAAATGATCTCCAATGGTATCCGCATCGCGCGGGACGCCGATTTCGCGGAGAGCCTGAAGGCGTGGGGCTTCACCTCCGTCTACTTGCAGTGGGACTCGCTGCGCGAATCGGACATCGAACTGCTGCGGGGCGAGAAGTTGCTCAGTGTCCGCCTGAAGGCGCTCGACCAACTGGAGAAGGCGGGGCTGAATACGACGCTGGCCGTCTCGCTCCTGCCGGGACTGAATACTGACCAGATCGGGCCAATCCTGGAGGTCTGCCGCCAGCATCCGATCATCCGCGCCGTCTCGTTCCAGGCGGCGACGCCGTTCGGCAATCGCTGGGACGTTGATGAGGAGCGCGAGGGTGACGCCCTCGATACGCGCGGCTTTGGCCGGAAACTCCGCCTGCCGGACATCCTGCAACTGATTGAGGAGCAACTCGGCGTCGCGCCGGAAGAGTTCATGCCGCTCGGCTTCGGCTCGCCCCTCTGCAACTCCATCGCGATCTTGCGCCATGACAAGAAGCGCGGCACCTGGGTGCCGACGACGCCGGGCATCGAATGGAACAAGTACAGCCAGATTCTCGGCGACGACCCAGTAGACTTCATCCGTATGGTGACGCGGGGCAAGGGCGCGTTTTCGAAGCGGCTCCTCTCCCGCGAGGGGCTGGCGGCGATGCGCGTTCTGCTGCCCTATCTCGGTCGCAACCCCGGCATCATGTTCGACACGCAGTACGTGACGGTCTTCATCAAGCCCTTCATGGATGCGGAGGACCTGGATTTTGACCGTGTGGACCGCTGCTGCTTCCACAACGCCTCGCCGCGCGGCCTGCACTCCTTTTGCCATCTCAATGCCCTCGTTCGCCCAACGACGACGGTGGACGCCTCAGCCTTCGGGGACGTCATCATGCTGCCACAACCGGAACTCGTCCCGGCGGATGGGGATTAGGACTGAGAACTGAGGCGATAGCGCCACACCTATGACCAATGGGCAGGAATAGGAAGTGAGGATTGAATGACGAGGGATGAGCGTCCGAATCAAGAACTCTCAGTCCTCAGTCCTCAGTCCTCAGTCCTTCCTTCTCTCGCGATCATCGTCGCGGCGCGGAATGAGGCGCACCGGATCGCGGCGGTGCTGACGCACTATCGCGCGCTTGTGCCGGATGCCGAACTGATCGTCGCGGACGGGGCGAGCCGGGACGCGACGGCGCGGGAAGTGCTGCCGTACGCCCGCGTTGTGACGGGCAAGGGATCGCTCGGCGCGAACGAGAACCTCGCGGCGGCGGAGGCGACGGCGGACGTGCTGCTCTTCGTCCATGCGGACACGCATCTCGCGGACGTGGCGGTCGTGCGGCAAACGATGGCGAATCCGGCGATCGTTGGCGGCGCATACCGGCTGCGCTTCGACGACGGCGCGCGTGTCTACCGGATGATGGCACGGCGGGCGGATCAGCGCTC
>JAICJW010000027.1 GCA_025928215.1 Chloroflexia bacterium
CGATTGGCGATCAGGATACGCCCGGCATTATGCTTATGCAGGTACCACGCGGCGCGCTGCCCCATCTGCCCCGCGCCGAGGATGAGCGCCGCCGGAGGCGGCGTACCCGCCGCGCGGAGGGCAATCGCCGCCGCCGTGTAGCCGACCGAGACGCGCCGGTTCAGCGTCGTCTCGCTGTGGACACGCTTGGCGGCATGCATCGCCCGCTGGACGAGCGCCGCGAGCACCGGCCCCGCCGTTTCCGCCGCTTGCGCGGCGGCGTATGCGTCGCTCACCTGACCGAGAATCTGGCTGTCTCCCAGCACCGGCGACGCCAGCCCCGACGCCAGCGCGAAGAGATGATCCACGACGTCCTGATCGCCACGATAGACGAGGTGCGGCATGAATTCCGTCACCGGAACGGCATGCACATCGCTGAGGAAGCGCACGAGCACATCCCGCCCGGCGTCCGCATCGCCTACGACGGCGTAGCATTCGAGGCGATGACACGTCGAGAGGATCATCCCTTCCGTCAGGCCGGAATCCTCCGCGCGCGCGATGGCCCGGAATACCGCAAGCCCATCCGCCAGCGTTTCACGTGAAAAGGCCAGCCGCTCCCGCAATGCGAGCGGCGCAGTTCCGGCGTTGAGTCCGACGGCGATCAGGTGCATCGGTGGTTAATCCCCGGCGGCGGTTTCCGCGATCCGCCGCCCTTCCGTTTTTGCTAGTTCGCCCGTTGCGATAGCGGCGAGGGCGCGAATAAAGAGCGGTGAGCTGTTCAGCGATTCGATGCGGGCGAAGGTAATGCCTTCCCGTTCCGCCTCCTCACGCGCGCCGTGGTCAATGTCGTAGAGGATTTCCAGGTGATCGGCGAGGAACTGCACGGGCGACATCATCACCTCGCGGTGGCCCGCTTTCGCCAGTTCGGGCATGATGTCCTTGAAGTCCGGCTTCAACCACTCGCCCGGTTCGTGTCCGGCGCTCTGATAGCAGAACATCCACTGCGATTCCGGCAGGCCGACGCGCGCCGCGATGGCGCGCGCCGTCTCCTGCAACTGCTCGATATACTCCGGCTCCTGATCCGTCACGCGCTTCGGCATGCTGTGCGCGCTGAAGAGCACCGGCACGCGCCCGCGAATCTCCGGCGGGAAGCGGTCAAGCCCCTGTCGCACCCGCTCGGCCAGCGCCTCCTGAAAGAGCGGCTCGTCGTACCATGCCCCGACCATCGTCACGGCGGGGGCATCGCTGCCGAGCGCGGCGACGGCAGCATCCAGCGCGCGGTTGTAGCCGCTCATGATGATCGGCGAATACTGCGGCGACATGATGATGCCGATGATCCGGTCCACACCCGCCTCGGCCATCGCCGCGACCGCCTGAGTAATCGTCGGCTCCGAGAAGCGCATACCGATACCGACGCGGATGATCGGGCCATCCGGGTATTGCCGCGTCAATTCGTCCTGCACGGCCGCCGCCTGCTCCCGCGTCCGCGCGATCAATGGTGAGCCGCCGATCAGATCGTACCGCCGCGTGAACTCGGCTTCGAGTTCGTGCAGTTCCTCCGCCGGTATTGGCCGGCCGCCGCGCACATTGGCGAGGTATTGCGGCACATCCGCAAGCGTCGCAGGGGAACCATAGGTGAGAAGAAGGACGCCGATGTTCATCAATCCTAACCCCCGGCCCCTTCCCTCGGAGGGAAGAGGTGACTGATACGAAGTGCCGTGGCTTACGATCAAACCCTGCCTCTATCCGGAGGGCGCATGCGATGCGCCCCCTACGTCTCCCCCTCTCCATCGTGGGTGCCCTTTGGGCAGGTGAGAGGGGGTCAGGGGGTGAGGTTCATCCCCGCGCCGTTGCCGTATGCACCGCCTCGACCAGCCGCGTCAGCATCTCCGGCGGCGTCGCCGGCATCACGCCGTGGCCGAGATTGAAGATGTGGCCCGGCCTGCCGCCCGCCCGCGCTAGGACATCCCGCATGCCTGCCTCGATCATCGGCCACGGCGCGAGCATCCGCGTGCCGTCCAGATTGCCCTGAATACCCTTATCGAACCCGATCCGCGCCCAGGCGTCGTCGAGATTGACGCGCCAGTCCACACTCATGATGTCGCCGCCCGCCTCGGCCATCAGTTCGAGCAGGCTCGCATTACCCGTGCCGAAGTTAATCATCGGCGTACCCGTCTCCGCGATGGCGGCGAAGATGCGCCGGGTCTGCGGCAGGACGTATCGCTTGTAATCCTCCGGGTTGAGTGCGCCGACCCAACTATCGAAGAGTTGGACGATCTGCGCCCCCGCCTCGATCTGCGCCGTGAGGTAGACGATCATCGAGTCAGCGAGTTTGGTCATCAGCGCGTCCCAGACGTCCGGCTGGCTGAACATCAGCCCCTTCGCCTTCTCAAAGGTGCGCGACGGCCCGCCCTCGATTAAGTACGAGGCGAGTGTGAACGGCGCGCCGGAGAAGCCGATTACCGCCTGCTTACCGGCCAGTTCGCGCCGCACGATGCGAAGCGCGTCCAGCACGGGCCGCACATCGTCCGGCTCGATCAGGCGGAGTTTGTCCACATCAGCCATCGTGCGGATCGGCTGATGGATGACCGGGCCGCCCTGCTGAATTTCGAGCGAGATGCCCATCCCTTCGAGCGGGATCATGATGTCCGCGAACATCACTGCCGCGTCCACCCCGAAGGTCTCAACCGGCATGAGCGTCACTTTCGCGCTCAGTTCAGGTGTCTTCGCCATCTCCAGGATGCCGTATTTCTCGCGCATCTGGCGGTATTCCGCGAGGCAGCGCCCCGCCTGCCGCATGAACCAGACCGGGGTGCAATCGGGCTGCCGGTGGTGGCACGCATCGAGCATCCGCGCCTCCCCCGTCCCCCGCTTCGGCCCCGCCCCCGTCACCGTTTCCTGCATCATCAGACCTTTCTGCCTATCCGATTGAACCGCAGAGGCGCAGAGGACGCGGAGAGGAACAGAAAAAAGAAAAGGATTCTCGCTTCGTTCGTCTTCGTGTCCTTCGCATCTTCGTAACCAACCCCTTTTCCTCTCAGCGTCCTCTGCGCCTCTGCGGTTTTCCCCGGTTTGTCCGTCAGTCCGCGACGGTGGCGGGGGCGGGGAGGGCGCGGAGGGCGCCGCCCCATTCCTCGGCCAGCCAGCGGGCGGCGTCCACCGCCGCGTAGGTGATGATGCTGTCCGCACCGGCGCGGGCGATGCTCGTCAGCGCTTCGAGCATCGCCCGGCGTTCGTCCAGGAGGCCGCTCGCGGCAGCATGTTTCAGCATTGCGTACTCGCCGCTCACCTGATAGGCGGTGATTGGCAGGTCGAAAGCGGCGCGCGCCTGCGCGAGCACATCGAGGTAGGGCATCGCCGGCTTGACCATCACCATGTCCGCGCCCTCCATGATGTCCGCCGCGATCTCGCGCAGCGCCTCGCGCCCGTTCGCGGGGTCCATCTGGTGCGAGCGGCGGTCGCCGTGCGACGGGGCGGAGTGCGCCGCCTCGCGGAAGGGGCCATAGAAGGCGGAGGCGAATTTCGCGGAGTAGGCCATGATCGGCGTCTCCGCGAAGCCGCGGTCGTCGAGCGTGGCGCGGATGGCGGCGATCCGGCCATCCATCATGTCGGACGGCGCGACGATGTCCGCCCCTGCCTCGGCATGCGACAAGGCGACGCGCGCCAGCACGGGCAGTGTCATGTCGTTGTCAATCGTGCCGGTCGCGGTGAGCAGACCGCAGTGGCCGTGATCGGTGTACGCGCAGAGGCAAACATCGGTGATGATGACGACATCGGGGAAGTCCGCCTTGATCCGCCGCACCGCCTGCTGGACGATGCCCTCCGGCGCGAACGCCTCGGACGCTCCGGCGTCTTTCGTTTCCGGTAGGCCGAAGAGCAGCACGCTCGTCACTCCCGCGCCCACCGCCTCCTCGACCGCATACGGCAGACGATCTACCGAGAGATGATAGACACCGGGCATCGCGCCGATCTCCTCACGCACATCGAACCCATGCGTGACGAAGAGTGGCAGAATGAACGTGGAGGGATCGAGCCGCGTTTCCCGCACGAGGCGGCGCAGCGCGGGCGTCCGGCGCAGACGGCGGAAACGCTGGAAGGGCAGCACCGGGATCGCAAACGAGTCGTTCATACACGGGCTCCTGTCTGGTGCGCTATCAGGGCGGCGATGAGGCCATCATTCGTGTGTTCGTCGGCGATGAGTGCCGGTGTAATGCCGAGCGCGCGCACCGCATCCGCTGTCACGGGGCCGATGCAGGCGAGCGGGATACGGCGCAGCATTTCCCGATCGTGATCGAGCAGTTCGAGCAGGCCGCGCACCGTGCTCGGGCTGGTGACGAGGGCGCAATCAATCCGGCCCGCCGCCAGCCACTGTCGCACATTCGCTGCCGCGTCCCCGTTCAGTTCCGTCTGGTACGCGGGGACGACATCCACCACCGCGCCCGCCGCCCGCAACCCCACCGCGAGCAGATCGCGCGATGTGACCGGCTGCGGCAAGAGCAGACGCGACTCCGCGCCGACACCTGCCGCGATCAAGGCATCCCGCAGCGATTCCGCGACGGCCTGCGGCGCGACGAGATCGGCGGTATGGCCGTAGGCGATGAGGGTACGTGCCGTCGCACCACCGATAACGGCCAGTTGGCATGAGCGCACCAGGCCGGGATCGAGGCCGAGCGTTTCCAGCCGCCTGAACGTGCGCGCCACGCCATTCGCGCTCGTCCAGACGATCCAGTCGTAGCAGGCCAGATGCCGAAGCGCTGCATCGAGGGCGGTGGAGGAGGGGGGGTCGGCGATGCGGATCGTCGGCGCGTGGAGCACGGTCGCACCGAGCGTTTCCAACCGCTCAATGAGCGCGTCCGCCTGCCCTTCGGGGCGCGTCACGACAACCTGCAACCCGCGGAGCGGCATCCCGGCCTCATTCATGCGCGCACCTCGGAGGCGAGTCCCAGCGCTTCCGCCAGTTGCCACCCCGCGCGCTCCGGATCGGCGGCAGGCGCGGTTCGGGCAATCCACCGGGGGTGCGCGTCATCGAGATCCGCCGCCATTCCCCATAACCGCAAGGTTTCGTCATGCCGTTCCGCGTATGCCGCCAGCGGCGTCGTGCAGCCCGCACCGGCGGCGGAAAGCACGGCACGTTCCGCGGTCACGGCAACGCGCGTCGGCTGATGGTCAATGCGCGCGAGGATGGCGCGCAGGGCCGCGTCGTCCGCGCGGCATTCGATGCCCAATGCGCCCTGCCCCGGTGAGGGCACGAAGCGGTCTACCGGCAGATATTCGGTGATCCGCTCCTGCCAGCCCATCCGGTCCAGCCCCGCCGCCGCGACGATGATCCCGTCATATTCCGGCTCGGTGGCTTTGCGCAGCCGCGTATCGAGGTTGCCGCGCAGTTCGACAATCGCGATCCGTGGATTGATCGCCCGCGTCTGCACCGCGCGGCGGCGGCTGCTCGTGCCGACGCGCGCGCCCGCCGGTAGCGCCGCCAACCGGAGGCCGTGCCGAGAGATGAAGACATCGCGTGGGTCCGCGCGCTCCGGCACGGCGGCAAGCACAAGGCCATCCGGCGTCATGGGGGGCAGGTCCTTCGCGCTATGGACGGCCAGGTCCGCCTCGCCGCGCAGCAAGGCATCCTGCAAGGCGACGGTGAAGACACCCTGCCCGCCGAGGATCGTGAGCGGCGTCGTCTTATCGCGGTCGCCCTCCGTGCGGATGATCGCGGGTTCGTAGGTGGAGTCGGGGTCAACGGCGGTCAGGGCGGCGATTACCAGCGCCGTCTGCGCGAGCGCGAGCGCACTTCCACGCGTGCCGACGCGCACCAGCCGTGCAGTGCTCATCGTACCCCCCGCGCGATGGCGGAGAAACCGTCAAAATCGAGAGAGGCGTCTGACAGGAGCAAAGGCAGGCGCACCATCGTTGTGCTTCCCCTTCCGACGGGGCGCCGTTGCCCCCTCATGGAGAAGCGTACGGCGGCCTCAACGGAACGTCAAAGTCTCGTGCGCGATTTACCTAGAATTTACGAGATTTGCGAGGAAGAAACCGATTGAACCACCAAGACGCCAAGGGAAAGAGAGAAAGGGACTCATTCGCTGTATTTTCTTGGTATCTTGGCGGTTCCGTGATCCTCCTAGCGGAGAATGAACCAGAGAATAGCCGCGAGCGCGAGGAGTGGCAGCAGGATCGCGAGGGGCCGGAGCGCCCATGCGGGAACCGGGCAACGTGCGCCGTCTTGCTCATTATCGGGGAGGGGAGAGGAATCGTTCATAGGGGCAGTATCGCACAGAATCGAGGATTTTTTACGCGGGCTGCATGGTATAGACAGCGAGCAGAATGACGCTGAACGCGACTAACGCCTGCCCGGCGCGGCGCAAATAGACCGCGCGCCCGTCGTGCGCCATCACGAAACCGGGCAGGACGACCATCGTCAGGCCGACCGCGAGGTAGAACCCCATCATGTGTTCCATCACTGCCTGTGTCATCATCGCTGTCTCTCACATCGCTTGTGCCAGAATCCGAGACGGATCGCGCCGTCTCTTGCCCCATCGCACACGGCGTGCCATCATCACGAAGGGCTGAGGACTGAGCGATGAGGACTGAGAAGTCCCAAACCCCTCAGTGCTTCGTCCTTCGTCCTCAGTCCTACCAAATGGAGTACGCGATGTATGACGATCTCGTGACACCGGAACTGCTGGCGCGCCAGATCCTCGATTTCCGGCAGATGCAATCGTTCGCCGAGGACCCCTTCGTTATCGTTGAAGGTGAGGGGTTGCATGTCACCGATCACACCGGCAAACAATATCTGGATGGGCTTTCCGGGGTGTTCGTCAACTCCGTCGGGCACCGGAACCGGGCGGTGATCGGCGCGATGGCGGAGCAGTTGCACACGCTCGCCTTCGCCCCGCCACTCGCCGGGACGAACCCGACCGCGCTCGAACTGACGCGCGACCTGCTCGATTTCGCGGGGAGCGGCTTCGGCGCGGTCAAACTGCTCTCCGGCGGCTCCGAGGCAACCGAAGCGGCGATGAAGATGGCCCGGCAGTACCACAAGCAGACCGGCCATCCGCATAAATTCAAGATTCTCGCCCGGTACGGCGGCTACCACGGCGCGACGATGGGCGCGCTCTCGGCCTCCGGAAGCTGGGAGCGCAAGAGCATCTTCGAGCCGCTCGTCGCGGGCTTCCTCCACGTCCATCCGCCGACCTGCAACGCCTGCCCTTACGACCACACGCTGGACGAATGCCGCGCGCATGATCTCTTCACCTGCGCGCGGCACGTCGAGCGGACGATTCTCGCGGAGGACCCGGAGACGGTCGCCGCCGTGATTGTCGAGCCGATCAGCGTCAGCGGCGCGGGCTTCACCGTGCCGCCCGCCGAATACCTGCCAATGCTCCGGGCGATGTGCGACAAATACAACGTGCTGCTCATTCTGGACGAGATCATCACCGGCTTCGGGCGGCTCGGCACGAAGTTCGGCGGCGACTGTTTCGGTGTCGTGCCCGATCTGCTCTGCGTCGGCAAGGGGATGAGCGGCGGCTATGCGCCGCTCTCGGCGGTGCTCGTACAGGAAAAGGTGCAGGCGGCCTTCCTCGGCACGCCGGAAGAACGGCGCGAGTTCCATCACGGCCATACCTACGGCGGCAACCCGGTCGCGGCGGCGGCGGGGTTGGCGGTGCTGCATCTGATGCGCGATCAGCATCTCGTTGAGAACGCGGCGGCGATGGGTACGGTGCTCCGCGCGCAGTTGAACGCGATGGCGGAACGGCTGCCGGGCATCCGCAATGTGCGCGGCGCGGGGCTATTGCAGGGTTTCGACCTCGATCCTGCCATCTACGGCCCCGCGCCCGGCCCGGCAGTCGAGGCGGCGGCGCGCGAACACGGCTTGCTCGCGCGCATCGGCAAGAATTTCGTCGTCTTCGCGCCGCCCCTGACGATTGACGAAGCAGGCATCACGATGATGGTGGACCGCCTCGAATCGAGCATCGCCGCTGTCGCGGTATGATGCGTGCCGAGACATGATGCGATGATGATCGCGAGAGGGGAAATAGGATGCAGAACGCGGCGCCGGTGGATTCACTCGTCACGACCGAATGGCTCAAGGGGCATCTGAACGATCCGCACGTGCGCATTCTCGATGCGCGTGGGTATGTTCATCACATTGACGACGGCAACGGGAACATGGTCGTCACCTACGCGGGCGCGAAGGAGGAGTACGACGCGGCGCACATCCCCGGCGCGGTCTACGTGGATTGGACGAGCGACATCATTGATCCGGACGACCCCGTACCAATTCAGATCGCCCCGCCAGCGCGATTCGCGGCGTGGGCATCGCGCGCGGGTATCGGCGATGAAACGCACGTGATCGTCTATGACCACACGGGCGGCACAATCGCTACGCGCGTCTGGTGGGATTTGCGCTACTACGGCCATGACCGTGTCTCCGTCCTCAATGGCGGCTGGAAGAAATGGACCGCCGATGGTATGCCGACGAGCGACGAGGCGACGAAGGCCCCGCCCGCCACGTTCACGCCGCACGTCCGGCAGGCGATGCGCAAGACGGTGGATGAAGTCGCGGCGATCAGCGGCGGTCACTCCGCCCAACTGATTGACGCCCGCGCGCCGGATCAATACGCGGGCGCGGTCGTACGCAGCGGGCGGGCGGGGCACATTCCCGGCGCGATCAATGTCCCCGCCACGTCGCTGATTGATCCGGCGACGGGTATCTGGAAGAGCGACGAAGAACTCGCTGCCATCCTCCACGACGCGGGCGTCTCGGACGCGCAGCCCGCCGTCGCCTACTGTGGCGGCGGGGTAAGTGCGACGGGCGTCCTCTTCGCGATGCACCGCACCGGCCACCGCGACTGGGCCAACTACGACGGCTCGTGGAACGAATGGGGCCCGCGCACCGACCTTCCCACCGAAAGCAGCCGGACTGAAACCGATTGAACCGCAAAGGCGCAAAGAACGCGGAGGACGCAAAGAAAAAGAGAAGAAAATGGGGGAAAGATGGCGGTGGTAGGAAATGGGGATGTATCGAGCCGGGCGAACGCTCGGTCGCGGGAGGTAATTGGCGCGGCGATTGACGTGCATCGCGCGCTCGGCCCCGGCTTTCTCGAATCCGTCTACGAAGAGGCGCTCTGCATGAAACTCCATGAGCGCGGTATCCCATTTGCGCGGCAGCGTGAAGTCGCGATTCACTATAAGAGCCGTGCGGTTGGCATCGGACGCGTTGATATCATCGTTGATGAATCGCTCATTATTGAGTTGAAGGCAGTTGACGCACTCGTACCGATTCACACCGCGCAATTGCTTTCGTATCTGCGCATTACCGGCTATCCGCTCGGCCTCCTTATCAACTCCAATGTCGCAACCCTCAAAGAGGGTATCCGAAGAATCGCGCTCTCATCTGCGCTCCTATAAAATTTTTTCATTCTTTGCGTCCTTTGCGCTCTTTGCGCCTTTGCGGTTCATTCGGTTTCGTCCGGGGGTTTGTCATGCGAGAGGTTGGGGCGGCGCGGATTGGCGGGTTCGGGACTTCGATTTTCACGGAGATGACGCGCCTGGCGATCAAGCATCAGGCCGTTAATCTTGGGCAGGGGTTTCCCGATTTCGCCGGGCCGGATTTCGTCAAGGAAGCGGCGGCAGCGGCGATCTTCGCCGACCACAATCAATACGCGCCCAGCCACGGCATCCCCCGCCTGCGGAACGCGATTGCCGCGACGTGGGGCGCGACCTACGGGCGAGAGATTGACCCCGAGAGCGAAGTGACCGTCACGACGGGCGCAACGGAGGGGATGCTCGCCGCCCTGCTTGCCTTCGTGGACCCCGGCGATGAGGTGATCCTCTTCGAGCCGTTCTACGATGCCTACGTGGGCGACATCATCTACGCCGGCGGCGTGCCGCGCTACGTGACGCTCCAGCCGCCCGATTGGTCGTTCGACCCGGACGCCCTCGCCGCCGCCTTCACCGAGACGACGAAGGTCCTCATCCTCAATACGCCGCATAACCCAACCGGCAAAGTCTTTTCGCGCGATGATCTCACCCAGATCGCCGCGCTCTGCCAGGAACACGACGTGATCGCGATCACCGACGAAGTCTATGACCGCATCATCTTCGACGATACCGTACATGTGCCGCTGGCGACGCTCCCCGGCATGTGGGAGCGCACGCTGACCCTCAACAGCACCGGCAAAACCTTCAGCATGACGGGCTGGAAGATCGGCTACGCGATCGGTCCCGCGCATCTCAACGCCGCCCTCCGCACCGTCCATCAATTCAGCGTCTTCGCCACCGCGACGCCCTTCCAGGAAGCGATGGCAACGGCCTTTCAGGAGGCCGAGGCACGCGGCTATTACGCGCAACTGAGGCGCGATTACACCGCCCGGCGGGACATGATGCGCGCGATGCTCGAAGGCGCGGGCCTGCCGACACTCGCGGCGGGCGGCACCTTCTTCCTGCTCGCGGATGTCAGCGGATTTGGCACGCCGGACGATGTCGCCGCCTGCTTCCATCTGATCGAGACGGCGGGCGTCGTCGGTATCCCGCCCTCCGTCTTCTATGCGGATGCCAGCCGCGCCGCGCTGCTGATCCGCTTCTGCTTCGCCAAGAAACCGGAAACCCTCGCCGCCGCCGCTGAACGCTTCGCACACCTGGCAAGGGGCGGGAGATCGAGATAACAGCGGGAAGTGTTACGCGGACGCCGGGATGGCCGTCTCACGCCGCAGTCGGGGCGCGCACCCGAGCAGCACGACCGTCGCGACGGCCGCGATCCCCGCGTCCACCGCGAAGGTCGTGCTCGGTCGGAAGGTTGCCCACAGCCAGCCCGCCAGCACATTCGCCGGCAGCGCCGCCGCCCCGGTCAGGCCACCGAACCAGCCCAGCGCCGCGCCCCGCTGCGCCCGCGGCACCAGATCGGTGACCAACGCCTTGCCTACCCCCTCGGTGGCCGCCGCATAGACCCCATAGCAGAGGAAGAGCAGCCAGACGTGCCACCCCTGGTTGGCGAAGGCCCAGCCGACGTACACCGCCGCGAATGTGCCGTAGCCGAGCAGCAGGACCGGCAGGCGGCCCCAACGGTCACTGAGGGCGCCGAGCGGCGTGGAGAGCAGGGCATAGACGATATTATAGCCGCAGTAGAGCAGCGGCACCGCTTCCAGGGGCGAAAACGCGTACTCCAGGCCGGCGGTGCGCAGGAAGATAAAGGCGTCCGAGGCGTTCGCCAGGGCGAAGAGGGTCGCCACCGCCGTGAACAGCCAGAAGCGCGGGCCGAGGGCCTGCGCGGTCGGCCGGCCGGCCGGAGATTCGCGGCCAGTGGCGGGAGCAGGCGTTTTCGCCCCATCTCGCCGGAGGCCGGGGCGCTCGCGCAGGAAGCAGAGCGCGACGATGCTGAGCACCCCCGGCACCGCCGCCCAGATGAAGACCCGGCGCAGTGTGCCGAGCGCCTGCGGTTGGTCGCCCGCGCTCAACGCCACGATCAGCACCGTCAGCAGCGGGCCGACCGCCGCCCCCAGGGTGTCCATCGCCCGGTGGAAGCCGAATGCCTTGCCCCGGTAGGCGGGAGTGGTGGCGTCGGCGAGCATCGCATCGCGCGGGCTGCTGCGCACCCCCTTGCCGATCCGGTCGGCGACGATCAGGCCGAGGGCGGCAGGCCAGGCGGCAACCAGAGCGAGCAACGGCTTGGCGATGGCCGACAGCCCATAACCGGCGAGGAGGAGCGGCTTGCGCTCGGCCACACGATCGGCGAGGCGGCCAGACAGGACCTTGAGCAGGCTCGACATGCTCTCCGCGATGCCCTCGATCAAGCCGGCGATGGGAAGAGGGGTGCTGAGGTAGAGGACCAGGAAGATGATCCGGATCGGCACGATCATCTCGCTGGCGATGTCGGTAAAGAGGCTCACTGCGCCGAGCGTGATGATTTGCCGGTTCAGGCCCGTGAACGGGCCGGTTCGGGTGGGCGGGGGAGTGCCGCTATCCGTCATTGAATCCCCCGCCGCTAGCGAGCCAGCCCGTCAATCGGTCGCTCGTTCATTGGTCGGCGTCCGGGCTGTCGTCGTCCACGGTGACATGCTTGACTGTCACCTTCAGCGGCGTCGCCGCGGACCCGGCAGCCAGGACCGCCTGCGTGGCGGCGATCGCCGTCACCGTGAAATCGTGGGCCGGGGCATCCTCGCCCTCCACGAAGAGATGGGCGACGACGTTCGCGCCTTTGTGCATCGTCGCCAGTGCAGTGGCATCGCCCCCGGCTGGCGATGCCGTCCCGTCACTGCGGTGCAGCGTGCGCTTGAGGTTCCCGATAACGTCTTTCATTCCGGCCCTCATGTTTTCCGGGCGCGCATGCCCGCTACTTTAGCGTGTCGAGATCAACCCATTGCCCGTTCTGGTTGACCTCCACCTTGGTCACCGGATGAATCTCCCAGATATTCCCCCGCGTTTTGCCGATCTGATCCGGGTGCTCCGGGTCGAGCATCAGCCAACCCGTCACCCGCACCTTTGCCTTCTGTTTGGCCAGATTCTGGAAGGCCTTTAACGTCCACCCCGCGTGCTTGGCACGCAGGCGCGGCCCCACCTCGATCACGACCGCTTTGGTCCGGTCGTCGCCGGCGCTGCCGGTGATCCACTCGTGGAAGTCCACGTCGGTCGTCGAGTGGCAGTTGGGCGATTCCGCTCCCTCCGACTGGACGTGAATGAAGAAGGCCTCGACCGTCACCCCGACGCCATTATGCTTGTCAACCTCGGCGCGGTCGGCGGCTGACCATTGGTCCATATGCTTCTTGCCAACTCCCTGCGGCCACGGCAAATTGAGCAGCGACTCGAACGGGACGGTAGCAGGCGCGGCGACCGAGTCCACGCGGTTCTTGAGCATGTTGAGCGGCGGGTCGGTACCGTCGCCGCCAGCCGGGCAGCCTTTGAAGGTCTCCTCCTGTGGCGTCACCTTCGGCCCCGTGGGAACGCCGTTGACGGCGGCCTGGGCGGTGGCGCCGGTCGGGGGCGTGGGGACGGTAGGAAATGTCTGTGCTTCGTCCGGCCCCGTGTCGCCACTTTTGCGCAGGTGCGGCAGGGCGATGACCAGCCCCACGACGAGGACGATGACGACGAAGACCGCGACAATGGCGTACCCGCGCTTACCCACCTAAGCCTCCTCGATGAAGAATCTCCCCAACGCTCGATGCGTATCCGCATTGGCAAGAGCGATACCCCTGCGGCAGATTCCGCCCATCTTAATGGGCGGCACAACATGCGCCGATAACGGGCGTCTATCCGTCGTGCGGACCATGGTACCGCACGGTATGTCGCCTGCGATAGAGGAACAGACGTGCCGCGCCTGATTGGTCCCGCGCTCCAACAGGCGACGCTCGAGGTTATTCTGGAATAATTCCAGGATGCGCGGCAATCAACGGACCCTGCTTCGCTGCCTACCGATTGCGCTGCGGGATCGCGGAGGAGTCTTTTGCTCGTGCCGGCTCAACAAAGATCGTCGTCGAGCCGTCGCTCCATACTTCTTTGTAGTTCATCCGTACCCATGCGACATCTGCCGGCAGGCGATCGAGGTGATCGGTAGCGAAGACCACCCCTTCAGGGGCATCCGTCTCGGTCTGCGCGATGGCCTGGCTCGCCGTGAGATAGCCGCTGTCCAGCCGCACATTCGAGGTATCAACGAACCACGATGGCACATCGAGATGCGCGAGGAATGCCGCGAACGGGTCATCCGTAACAACAGCCGCGTCACGCGGAAGGTAATCGCGCAAGACGAGCGCCAGCCCCGATGTCGTCCCTTGCCCGATCCCCCCCGTACTCCGCACATTGATCGTCAAGAGATAGGGAACCAGCAGCAGCGTGCCTGCCAGCAGCGCGGTGCTCACCGCCGCGCGTAGCCATACCCCCACCGACACCTGCCTCACCGCGCGTGGAAACGCGATCAATGCCCGAAGTTGCGCGACGAGCCAGACCGCGCCGGCGCCCGCAAAGAGGCCGAGGGGCAAGAAGAGAATCGGGATGTGATGCGAGAAGAGCGGCGTCTGGACAGCGAGGAAGAGCGCATTGACGATCATCCAGACAGCGAGCGCGACCGGAATCGGATGCCGCCGCCGGATGGAGACGGCGACACCGACGAGCGCGAGCGCGAGCAACCCGCGATCGAGCCAGATAAATGAGGCGATTTTCCGCAGATTATCACCGAGGACGAGCGGGTAGGTCTGCCGCGCCGCGAAGGGCTGACCGAGCACCTCATGCAATACGCCCGGTTGCCGTAACCACGGCAGCATGGCAGCTACCGCGACCCAAAACCCGAGCATGAGCCAGGCCACAATCCGCATTACCGATCGAACGCGTGCGGCTCGATGAGCATCGTGCTCGCACGGCCAGCACGCGAAGACGAGCACCGGCGCCGCGACGAGGATGCCGTTCTGCTTCAGGCCGGTCGCGGCGGCAATCCCGGCACCCGCAAGCGCCCATATCCACCACCGCGACCGTCGTTGCGCATAGGCGGCAGCGAGGAGCGCCCCGGAAGCGGCGGCAAACATCGGCATGTCCGCGTTGAACAGCCGGGCATAGTAGACGATCTTGGGAGTCAGTACGAGCAGGAATGTCGTGGCGACTGCGTGTGGCGCGCCATACCACCACCACGCGAGAACGGCGCCTACCAGGATCACTATTACTGTGCAGCCGATCATCGCGAGGCGATACCACGCCAGGTGCCACCCCGCTATCATTCCCATTCCCTGTAAGAAGGCGGCAAAGAGGGGGGGTTTAGGCAGAAAGACTTGCCGATATGCGGCATGCCCTGCGGCGAGATTGTGGGCGGACGCGAGATACACCCCCTCATCAGTACCCTGTGCGGCGTCCGTGAGGTGCCGAAATTGCCACATGATGAAAGAGAGCAGGAGGAAGGCGATGCCGAGAATGCTTGCGGCAGCAATGTTATCGGCTCGGTTCCTCCGACGGGGCAATGGCGGTAAAACTGGCGTGCGCGCTTCAATCACCGAAGACGCCTCGTACTATGCACAGACGACGCTCACTAACGAAACATTCTGCGGCGACAGGAGGCTATTTTCAATGATTTGAAAAAAGAACCTATTGGTTCGCTCGCACAATTTTTACATTCAAAGGGAACATAGCGGAGACTGACGTGTACGGAGGCATCCATCCGTTCGATGAGCGGTGCCGCAAGAATAGTGCCTCACCGTGATGAATTGCGTGCCGCGGCTGTCGGCGATCTCTACGCGCTGTTTGATGGCCATTGACACGGGTGCGGTTGCACACGATAATCGGTATGTGCAGTCTTCGGGGCAGGGTGTAATCCCCGACCGGCGGTGAGGCAGCTGTTACCCGCATGCCAAGCCCGCGAGCCATACCGAAATCCGTCCCAACGGGGTATGGCAGATCCGGTGCGATTCCGGGGCCGACGGTGAAAGTCCGGATGGGAGAAGATGCATCACGAATGCGTGGCGGGTAACGCGATCCCGGAGGGGACGCGAGTTTTCCGGTTGCAGAGGCTTTGGCCTGTGCTTCGTGTGGCATGTGGCATGTGGCCCAGAGGGTGCGCCAAGCCCGTCACCACCGTTGAACCTGCGTACCTCATCGGTTTCCGCTCGCACGCATGCCCCGACGACTGCGGTCGCCGGGATTTTTTATGCCCCCGGCGTAGTTCTTCGTACCGGGAGGTACGCCGGATGGTTGGGACACTCGAACGAACACCGCGGACATCGGCGATAGGTATCGCCCCCGTACTGCCGCGCAAAACAGGGCGACAACGCAACGCCACGTGGTTGAACGCGCTCGCGCCGGCCACCGCCTTCGGGCTTCTGATCGTCGTCTGGAAACTGGCGGTCGTCATCGTCGGCTATCAGCCGTTCATCCTGCCGCCACCGGAGGCGGTCGCGCGGTCGTTCTGGGATGCGCTGCGTGCCGGCATTCTCTGGCCGCATATCCGCACGACGCTGATTGAGGCAGGATATGGCGCGCTGCTCGGAATCGGTGTCGCCTTCGTGCTCGGCTATGTCGTCGTCCATCTGCCGCTGCTGGACCGCGCGTTCGCGCCGGTGATCGCGGCGAGCCAGGCGTTGCCCGCCGTCGCCCTCGCGCCGATCATCATTCTCTGGTTCGGGACGGGGTTGCTGCCGAAGGTGCTGATTTGCGCTTTGATCGTCTTCTTCCCCGTCCTCGTTACCTGGACGGTCGGGCTGCGCGGCATTGATCCAGCCCTCCGCGACGTGGCGCGCATCTACGGCGCGAATCTGTGGCAGACGCTTCGCTACGTCGAAATTCCGCTCGCGCTCCGGTCGCTTCTCGGGGGCGTGCGCATCGCCTTCACGCTCGCCGTGACGGGCGCGGTGATCGGTGAGTTCGTCTCCGCGAAGCAGGGGCTTGGCTATCTCCTGAAACAGGCCGAATTCCTCTACGACACACCGCTGAAATTCGTCTCGCTCTTCTGTCTGATGGCGATTGCCGCCCTCGGCTACGCCGTGATTGCGCTGTTGGAACGTTTGCTGCTCTCGTGGGAGGACTAACCATGCATCGTCGAGCCTTTCTCGCTTCCGCTGCTGCCACTGCACTTGGCGCGCTCCTCGCCGCCTGCGGCTCGTCCGGTGCGACCGCCACACCGAATGCCGCCCCGGCGGCGACGCCCCGCGCAACCAGCGCGACAACGGGCGCCGCAAGCACAACGACCGCGCCTTCCGCCGCCGCCGGCAAGCCACTGACGACCGTCAAAGTCGCCTTCAGTTACATCCCGAATGTCCAGTTCGCGCAGTTCTACGTCGCGGATGCGAAGGGGCGGTTCGCTGCCGAGGGGCTGAAGACCGAATACGACTACGGCACGACGACAGATTACATGCAACTCGTCGCACGCGGCGAGCGGGATTTCCTCGATGCCAGCGGCGATGAAGTGGCATTGGCGCGGGCGCAGGGATTGCCCGTCGTCTACATCGCCTCCGTCTACCAGCAATATCCGGTCTGCATCTTCGCGTTGAAGGGCAAGGGGCTGACGGACGCGCAATCGCTGACCAAACTGAAGGTCGGCCTGCCCGGCAAGTTCGGCTCGACCTACATCGGCTACAAGGCGATCCTCTATGCGAACAAGATTGACGAGAGCAAAGTGAACGCTGTTGAGATCGGCTTCACACAGGCGCAATCCGTCCAGGCGGGCAAGGTGGATGCGGCGGTCGGTTTTGCCAACAATGACCCGATCCAACTGAAGGCGCAGGGCACGGACGTGGACGTGCTCACCGTCGCCTCCGTCTACAACCTCCCTTCCGCCGGGATCGTGACGAGTGAGAAGATGCTCGCCGATCATCCCGATACCGTGCGTGCCTTCCTGCGCGCCCTGCTTGCCGGGATGCGCGACACGCAGGCGGACCCGAAGGGCGCGTTCGCCGAAGTCCTGAAGATCGTTCCCGAAGCGGCGCAGACAGCGGACGTGCAGCAGCGTGTCCTCGCCGCGACGATTGATCTCTGTGGCGATCCTGCCACCTATGGCACGATTGATCCCGCTGCATGGACGCGCATGGCGACCTTCATGAAGGAGACCGCGCTTGTGAAGGGCGAGCCGAAACCCGAAGAGATGTACTCCACCAAATTCCTCTCGTAAGCCAATCGTCACTTTCCCCGCGTATACTCAGTGGAGAGGAAAGGCGCGAGGGAGAGCAGGATGGACGAGCGGCGCACGGCGGGATGGATCGGATTCGGGGCGGGCGTTGTCGCCGCCGCGCTAATGGGCGTGGCGATGCTCATCGTGCGGATGGCGGCGGGAATCCCGTCGTACCCGGAACTGATCGGCAATGCGCTCAGCAGCAATGTGCCGATTGCCCTCTTCAACCTCTCCACCGGCACGCTCGGCACGGAGACGAAACCGCTCCTTTTTTCGATCATCACGTTGGGTATGGTCACCGTCGGCGGATTGCTCGGCCTCCTCTATACACGCCGCCTCTGCCGCCCCGATCAGGGATGGCAGCGGGGGATGCTCTTCCCCGCCGTCCGGCTCGGTGGCATCGTCTGGCTCGTCTTAATGCTCGTGCTGTCGCCGCTGGTCGGCGCGGGCATGCTCGGGGCGTCGCTGCGCGGTGGGCCGACAGGGTATCTGCTGACCGGGCTGCTTCTCTGCGCGCTCTATGCCGCCACGCTCGCCGGGATGACGGCGGCGTTGCGGCGCGCCTTCGCCCCCATGGACGATACAGAAACAGTCATTGACGAGCGGCGCCGCGCCTTGCTGCACAATGTTGCTATCGGCGTGGGACTGGTCTCACTCGGCGGACTGTTCGTGCAGGTGCGCCACTTCGCCTTCCATCCGCCGCCGGACGCCGCGCCGTCATCACCCCAGCGGGTAACGCCCGCGCGGCAGCAAGCCGAAACCATCGCGCAGACCGCGCGGGCGCGGGCGAACCAGGCGGCGAACTCCGGCATTGCCGCGCCGCAGCCGACGACGATCCCTCCACCGTCCGCCGCCCCGTCGAGCGGAACGACGACCGGCCCGACCGCCACCGCGACACCGGCGAGCAGTACGGCGCCGCTGAATACCGCGACGCCACCCGCGCCCTTCGAACCCGCGCCATCCGACCCGGCGACCGACCTGATGTTTCAACTCGTCGCGAACAAACTGCCGCCTGAAGTGACGGACAGCGACCACTTCTACGTTATTTCAAAGAACTTCAGCGATCCCGTCGTGCG
>JAICJW010000180.1 GCA_025928215.1 Chloroflexia bacterium
CCCGGCGATCACCCCACAGACGATTACCGATCGGGCGACGCTGGAGCAGGTCCTCGCGCAGGTGCGCCAGCAAGGATACGCGCTCACGCACAGCGAGCGAACACCCGGAGCGGCAGGAATCGGCGCACCGATCATTGGGCCCGCTGACCGGGTGATCGGCTCGGTGGGTATCACGCTGCCCGAGCAGCGCTTCCGACCGGAAGAGGTGGGGCAGCAAGCCAACGCTGTCATCGGCGCCGCCCGCACGATTGCCGAGCAACTCGGCGGTTTCACCGATCACACGTCGCGCTGAACGGCAATGCATCGCACAGGCGAGATGTCGTAATGGTCGTGTTTATGCGAGAAGGAGGAAGCGGATGACGGCGGAGATTGACGGTCTGCTCGCGGATGTTGCTGCCGCACGCCAGCGAGTGATGGCGGATGTCGCGGCCATCACCGAGGAGCAGGCGACCTGGCAGCCCGCACCGGAGGAATGGTCCGTGGCGCAGGTGGTCGAGCATCTGGTTCTGGCGGAACACTCGGGCATCATCCGTATGTGGCAGGCGGTCGTCGGTTTGCAACGCGGGCAGCCCGTATGGCAGGGGGAGCCGGTGCATCGCGGCAAATCCATCGAGCAGAACATCGCGGAGACGTGGCGCGAGCGGGAAGCCGCACCGCCGAATGCCACCCCGCAGACGAACGGCCCGCTGGCATACTGGGTCGCATCGCTCGCCGCCTGCGAGCCAGTGTTGGTCGCACTCGGACGCGTGCTCGCTCCGTTCGACCTCGAAGCGGTCATCGCGCCGCACTTCCTCTCCGGCCCGCTCGATGCGCGCCAGCGATTCGAGTTCCTCCGCTGGCACATGGATCATCACCGCCAGCAGATCGCGGAGATCATGGCGCGGCGGCATGGGCAAGCGGGCTGAACAGGTTCATGCGGCAGGGAGGCAATGCGGGGTTTGCGATGGATTGCCGCGCTATTTCGAGAGCGACGCACCAGCCCGATACTCCCCTCCCCCAAGTGGAAACGGGCGGGGAGTGAGGGCTTTCACCGCATCCAGCACATCCTGCGGATGGGTGAGCGGGTTGACGCGATCCCAGACGCGGACGATGCGGCCATCTCGCTCGATCAGAAAGGTGATGCGCTTGGCGACGATACCGAAGACGAGCCGGTTCGCCGCGCCGAAGGCTGCCGCCAGTGCGCCATCGGGGTCCGTGCCAAGCGAGAAGCGCAACCCTTCCCGTTGTGCGAACCGGGCATGCGAGGTTGCGTCGTCCGTGCTGACGCCGATTACTTCCGCCCCGGTGGCCGCGAACTGCTCGATGAGATCATTGAATCCCCGCGCCTCCATCGTGCAGGAGGGAGTACTGTCCTTCGGATAAAAGTAGAGGACGACCCGTTTCTCGCCCAGAACATCGCGTAACCGTATTCGCTCATTTTCAATCGTCACCGTCACATCCGGTGCCAGATCACCCGCTTGCAATCGTTCGCCTTTCCTTGCCTCGTGCTCGTCGTCCATTCCTGCCACCATCGTACCTTAAATATGCGGGAATGCCTCCCCCCCTTGCGCCGTTGTCACCAATACGCAGGCGTGAGGCGTTGTTGCGTTTGTTACGCAACTTCTGCGACAATGCGCGCCGCGAACGCGTGGAGGGACGATCACGAATGGCGCAGGCAACAGCACACGGTGCGACGACCGTACTTGATTTGATTGGCAACACACCGCTGATCCGGCTCACGCATCTCACGGCGCACCTGCCGGAGAGGGTGACGGTCGCCGCGAAGGCGGAAATGAACAACCCCGGCGGGAGTGTCAAGGATCGCCCTGCCCTGGCGATGATCCGCGATGGTATCGCGCGCGGCCTCCTGACGCCGGAAAAAACAATCCTGGACGCGACGAGCGGCAACACCGGCATCGCCTATGCGATGATCGCGGCAACCCTCGGCTATCGGGTCGAACTCTGCATGCCCGCGAATGCGAGCGAGGAACGCAAGCGCATGCTCGCGGCATACGGCGCGACGCTCGTTGAAACCGATCCGGCGGAGGGGTTCGATGGGGCGATCCACGAAGTACAGCGCCGCCACACCGCCGACCCGGAGCGCTATTTCTACCCCGATCAGTTCAACAACGACGCCAACTGGCGCGCTCACTATGACACGACCGGCCGGGAAATCTGGGAGCAAACCAACGGCGCGGTGACGCATTTCGTCGCCATCATGGGCACGAGCGGCACCTTCACCGGCACTGGCCGCCGCCTGCGCGACGAGAACCCGCATGTCCGGCTCATCGCGGTTCAGCCTGATAGCCCGCTGCATGCGATCGAGGGGACGAAACACTATGCGTCCGCGATCGTCCCCGGCATCTACGATCCATCGCTCGCGGACGCTATCGAGGAAGTCCGCACCGAGGATGCGTATGCGATGGTCAAACGGCTGGCGCGCGAGGAGGGCTTACTGGTTGGCGTTTCCGCCGCCGCGAACACCGTCGCCGCCCTGCGCATCGCGGCAACGCTGGATGCGGGGACCGTCGTCACGATCTTCTGCGACGGCGCGGCCAAATACCTCTCGCTTCCCTTCTGGGATTCGGAGGAGACTGATTGAACCGCAGAGACGCAGAGGATGCGGAGAAGGGAAGCGAAACGAAAGGACATCGCTTTCATCCCTTCTTCCCGGCATTTCTTCGCGTCCTCTGCGTCTCCGCGGTTCATGTGTTTTCGGAGGGTGGAGCATGAGCGTGGTGTGGACGAATGCGTTGCGCGCGAGTGTGTGCCGGCACAGCGAGCGGGGATACCCGGACGAGGTGTGCGGGCTGCTGATCGGTGTGATGCAGGGCGATGAGAAGATTGTGCGCGAGACGGTGCCGGTCGAGAATGTCTGGGAGCAGGTGGATGAGCGGCGGCGGCGCTTCCAGATCGGGCCGGAGGTCGTCGCGCGCGAGGAGCAGCGGGCACGAGAGGCGGGGATGGCGCTGATCGGCTTCTATCACTCCCACCCGGACAGCGAGCCGCGCCCTTCCGAGACGGATCGTGACTTCGCGTGGCCGACCTATTCCTATATCATCCAGGGCGTCTACAAGGGCATCGCCCTCGATCTCAAGAGCTGGGTGCTCAAAGCCGACCGCTCCGGCTACAATGAAGAACCGATCATCGAGCGCGGGTAGAGAGGAAAGAAGACACGTGAACCGCAGAGACGCAGAGGACACGGAGAAATACAGAGAGAAAGAGAGAAATATTCCCTTCCTTTTCCCTCTCTGCGTTCTCTGCGTCTCCGCGGTTCAATCGGTTTCGTATTGAGATGAGGAGGTATTGAGATGGCGGAGCATGTGACGATTTTGATTCCGACGGCGCTCAGGCAGTTCGCTGGGGGCAAGGAGCAGGTGCAACTGGCGGGCAGCACCGTCGGAGAGGTGCTCGGGCAGCTGACCGGGGAGTACGCGGACCTCAAGAAGCATCTCTACAACGACGGCGGCCAGTTGCGCTCGTTCGTCAATGTCTATCTGAACGATGAGGACATCCGGTACTTGCAAAAAGACGCGACGCCCGTTGCGTCCGGCGATACGGTGACGATTGTGCCCTCGATTGCCGGGGGAACGGCCCCCACCCCAACCCTCCCCCGCCACGCGAGAGAGGGAGCATATGCGGAAGATGTGGAACTGTCGGCGGATGAGATCGGCCGCTACAGCCGCCACCTCATCATGCCGGAAGTGACGCTGGCGGGGCAGAAGAAGTTGAAGCAGGCACGCGTTCTGCTCATTGGCGCGGGCGGCCTCGGCGCGCCGCTCGGCCTCTATCTGACGGCGGCGGGCGTCGGCCATATCGGCATCGTGGATGCTGATGTCGTGGATTCCTCGAACCTCCAGCGCCAGGTGACGTACACGACCGAAGACATCGGCGTCCCGAAGTTGGAGGCGACGAAGCGGCGGCTGACCGCGCTCAACCCGTACACCGAGATTACGACCTTCGAGACGCGCCTCTCCAGCGAGAACGCATTGGAGATTTTCAAGGACTACGACATCATCGTGGACGGGACGGACAATTTCCCGACACGCTACCTCGTCAATGATGCCTGCGTGCTGCTCGGCAAGCCGAATGTCTATGGCTCGATATTCCGCTTCGAGGGGCAAGTCTCGATCTTCTATGCGAAGGAAGGCCCCTGCTACCGCTGCCTCTATCCCGAACCACCACCACCCGGCCTCGTCCCCTCCTGCGCGGAGGGTGGCGTGCTCGGCGTGCTCCCCGGCATCGTCGGCGCATTGCAGGCGGCGGAGACACTCAAACTGATCCTCGGCATCGGCGACCCGCTCATCGGGCGGCTGCTGCGCTTCGACGCGCTGAAGATGCAGTTCCGCGAGTACAAACTACGCAAGGACCCCAATTGCCCGATCTGCGGCGAGCACGCAACGATCCATCACCTGATTGACTACGACGAGTTCTGCGGCATTACCCCGGGGCCGGAGGTCAATCTGGAGGCGCAATGGGAGATCACGCCGCGCGAATTGAAAACACGGCTGGACGCGGGCGAGCATCTCGTTATCGTGGATGTGCGCGAACCGCACGAGTGGGCGCTCGGCACGATCAAGGAGCCGGATGTCCGCTTCATTCCGCTCGGTGATGTACCCGCACGGATGCACGAACTCGATTCGGCGGACGAGATCGTCTTGCAGTGCCGCTCCGGTGTCCGCTCCGCGAAGGCGCTCGGCATTCTCAAGGACGCGGGCTTCCGCAAGTTGAAGAACCTCACCGGCGGCATCCTCGCCTGGTCGGACGACGTGGATCCCTCGTTGCCAAAGTACTAGCCGCACGAGTCTCCTTCAGCGGGCAGGTTCATTACCTGCCCGTTTTCTTTCCTTCTATCGCGCTCGAAATCAAGAAAATTTATCTGAACATTGACAAAATCAATATTCCGCGCTATGCTCCTCGTCAGGTAGCCCGACGAAGGAGCGATGTGGAATGGCGATCTCAAGCGCGACACCAACGAGTGCGACAGCGGCACAACGGATCCCGATCACCGCACTGACGATCGCGGGGATCGTCTCCCTCACCGGCAGTATGCTGACCAGTGTGGCGATCCCGTGGTTTGTGCTGCAAACGACGAACAGCGCGGCGAAGACCGGATTGACGGGTGTTTTCACCACGCTTCCCTACATCTTCGGCGGCATCTTCGGTGGCACGCTTGTGGACCGGCTCGGCTTCAAACGCATGAGCATCCTCGCGGACCTCACGAGCGGCGCGACGATCGCCCTCATCCCACTCCTCTATCACACGGTCGGGTTGGTCTTCTGGCAGTTGCTCGCGCTCACCTTCCTCGCCAATCTCTTCAATGCGCCGGGAGAGACCGCGCGGCAGAGCATTATCCCTGATCTCGCCGATCTCGCCGGGATGCGGCTGGAGCGGGCGAATGCCCTCGTTCAATCCATCCCGCGCTTCGCCATTCTGTTCGGGCCACCACTGGCGGGCGTGTTGATCGCGCTGTTCGGCGCGAGCAATGTCCTCTGGCTCGACGCGGTGACCTTCGCCATCTCCGCCGTCGTGATCGGCACAAGTGTCCCCCACCGCTCGCTCGCGACGCCGCACGGCGAGGGGCCACGCCAGTATTTCGCTGACCTCGCGGAGGGATGGAAATTCCTCGCCCACAACCGGATGCTGCGCGCGCTCATGACGTTCTTCCTCTTCACGAATCTCCTCGAATCACCGTGGTCGCTGCTGCTCGCCGTTTACACGAAACGGGTCTTCGGGACGGCGGTCAGTTTCGGGACGGTCCTCGCGGCGCTGGGTGCGGGCGCGATCATCAGTTCGTTCCTCTTCGCGGCGGTCGGGCATCGCCTGCCTCGATTGGGCGTCATCGTCCTCTATCCCCTCGGCGCGGCGATCACCTTCAGCGCGCTCGCCCTCAACTTGCCGTTCAGCGCCCTCGTCGGCGTGACGTTTGTCTACGGGCTTGCCGTCGGCATGGTCAACCCGCTGACCAACACGATCCGGCAGGAGCAGGTGCCATCCGCGCTGCTCGGGCGCGTACAAGGGATCGTCACGGCGCTCTCGTTCGCCTTCATTCCGCTTGGGAGAGGCATTGCCGCGGTGCTGATTGATCCGGTCGGATTGCCGACGCTCTTCCTCGGTATCGGCCTGCTCTTCACGCTCGCCACCATGGTGATGCTTGCGCTGCCTGTTTTCCGCGATCTCAGCGCGCCGGGCGACGGAGCGATCTAACGGCGCGGCGCGGCGGAGAGAGGGTGCGGCGGAGGCTTACGGCGTGGCGGGCGCGATCAGACCGCTGAGGATTTGTGCGGCGCGCGTCTGCATCAGGGCGTTATTGGCGGTGAAGCGCGATCCCGTCACGCTTTCACCCGGCGCGAGTTGCAGGTTATAGAGCATTACCACGCGCTGATAGAAGAGTTTACCGCCGCGCTCGATCCGTTGCTCCCAGTAGAGCGTGCTCCACGTCTCGTTCACGTCCGGTTTGATGTAGTTGACGATCCGCGCCGTCACGCCGTTGCCGATGCCGATCTCGCGCTCGCCTTCGTTGATGTAGCCGTGGAACGCGTAGCAGTTGTGGACCTGGTTATAGGCCAGCGCGTCGGCATCTTCCGTTGTGACGATATCGAGCCAGAAGGGCTGTACTCCCTCGGCAGCGTAACTATACCGGTTATAGGTGGACGTCTGGCCGAGAAACTGCTTGGGCCAATCGTAGGACTCGACGAAGGTCCGTTGCAGGCCAGGTACGTCCGGCGACCGCGCGTCGAAATCGCCGGCAGCCACGCTGGACGCAGTGGCATTGCCACCGAACGAGGCGACGGTGACATTCGCCAGCGCGAGGGTTCCGGTCGTCGTCAGGACGATGGCGGCGATGATTGCCGCGCCGATAGGGCCGGTGAGCGGCCGCATGCGAAGCGGCTTCTCCGCCGCCGGGTTGTAGCGCGGCGCGCGGATAATCGTCGCGGCGACCGCGAGCGCAACGCCGAGGAACAGTGCGGCGACCAGGAAACGGGCTGGCCCGCCGAGTGTCTCCTGCTGCCATGCTCCGACCTGCCACCCCAGCGACGCGATGCCGGTGGTATGGAGGGCGAGGTAGCGTGATGCAACGAGCGCCAACGCGATCAATACGACGCCGATGATCGCCATGCCCGTCAGTCGCACCGGCGCGGGCGGCGCGGGTGGCAGCGGCGCGGACGGCTCGGTGACGACCCCGGGATGATAGTCCCGCGTGAAGAGCAGGCAGAGCAGGAAGAGGAGAATGAAGGCGATCACCATCTGGAAGATGCCGATGCCGAGCAGCGCGCCCGCCGCGAGGACGAATCCGCCGAAGGCGAGGAAGGCCGCCTGCACGGGGAAGAAGGCGTGTTCCGCCGATGGCGCGCGCGCGGCGGAATGCATGGAGGTGGGCAGCGCGAGGCCGAATCGCGGCAGGAGCAGCAACATCGCCGCGACGATCAACGCAAAGAGCGTCGTGCCGAATACGGCATGGACCGAATTAAAAGCCGTCCCAAGCCCCGCATGATGCACCGTGGCGAATAGCGCGAGGATGCGCCCAATATTGCCCAGTAACGTCAGAACCGCACCGACGAGAATCCAGAGCGCGAGCCGCCCGGCAATCGCGAACCCCGCCGTCCGCCGTTTCCGTCCGCGTACGATGACGCAGAGCGCGACACCGATCAGCAGCCAGGCGACGAACGAGTTGAACCCGGAGCAGGCGGAGCCAATGCTGACCCCTTGCGGGCCACCCGGCGTCGCAATCGTGAAGACGGTTCCATCGGTCGGGTCAATCGCCGCGCCCAGCGGGAGAATGCGGGCGAATTGGGCGGTACACCATGCCGTCCCATCCGTGAGCGGGGTGAGAAAGCGGCCGAGGACGAAGTCATAGGGGACGGGCCAGACGAGAAACCCGTACGCGAGCGCGGGCCATGCCCAACCGAGTGCGCCGGTGCCGTAGAGCAGGATGACGAGGCCCGCCGCGAAGATCGGCATCGAGATAAGGTCAAGCCGCTTCGACCACGCGTAGGCATCGAGCGCGATGGGCAAGCCGACGCTCATGAGCATCGCCAGGATGAGCAGCGCCCCTCCGGCGGCTGCATCGAGCGGGCCAATCGGCGCCGGATCGGCGTGCGCCCGGCGGTAGCGATAGCAACCGAGGGCAAAGGCAATCGGCGGGACGAGGCCGAGGTACGCAAGGGGCGTATCGTACTTCATGGCGCGGATCAAACCCGAGAGCGAGAAGAAATAGGCGACCACAACGCTGATAATCAGCGTCAGTGGCCGCCATGCGATCCCGAAGCGTGTGATGTCGAGGCGCGGTTCAACCCGTCCGCGTGCGCTGTTGGCGATCATCACCATCCCACGACCTCTGATCTGCTCGGGCTTACTCCGCGTCCAGCGTCATGCGGCTGCGGCGTCGGGAGATGACGGAGAGGGTCAGACCGATGACGACGATGCCAACAATCGGCAGGAAAATCGCCAGCGGCGCTTCCGGAAGGGCCGGATCACCGGGCTTACCATTCCCGTTGCCGTTTCCGTTGCCACCCGCAGCCGCGAAGACCGGGTTTGTGGCGACGAACAGACTGACGGAAAGGATCGCCATCGTTAAAATGAATCGTACACGCTGCATAGAAAACCCCTCATTCCCGAACCGATTAAATCTCGCTGGACATCTATAAATACCCTTTCGTGCATTATAACGCAGATCGCCGTCAGAATGTGATGAGGTATCGTCGGCTTGGGGTGAATCGCCGCCCTTATCGCGCGCGGCCCGTGGGAA
>JAICJW010000574.1 GCA_025928215.1 Chloroflexia bacterium
ATCGCACCCTGACGGCGGCGGACATCCCGGCGGACGGCCTGCTCCTCCGCGCCGGGAAGAAGAGGTATCAGCGCGTTCTCGTGGGCTGAGATACTCTACTGGCGTCCGGCTCTGCCGTTGTTTCGTAGGGGCGGTTCAAGCACCGTCCCTACGCTACACACGTCACATATCTTCGCATCGGCGTTTCATCGCCCATGTTTGCGCCGCGCGGACGATGCCGAGTGAGGCCAACACGACGGCGATCCCGGCGGCGGCATCGAAGAAGTAGTGGTTGGCGGTGAAGACGACGGCGGCGATCATCCCCACCGCCTCGATGACGGCGAGCACGCGTACGATCCAGTGGCGGGCCGTCCACCAGAAAGCGAGGGCAATCATCACGGCCCAGCCGACATGCAGGCTCGGCACAGCGGCGTAGGCATTCTCAAACGTGCCGGGGCGCACATCCGGTGCGGCGCGCGCCATGTTCGCGATCGTGTCCGTGAAGCCGTAGCCGGGCATCAGGCGGGGTGGGGCGGTGGGATAGAGGGCGTAGCAGACCAACCCGATGGCGGCAGAGACGAAGAAGACATTGCGGATCACCGTGTAGGTCGGGCGATGCCGCACGTAGAGATAGACGAGGGTGAAGATGACGAGCGGCGTGTGCATCCAGAGGTAGACGCCGTTCCAGACGCGGGGTATTCCCGGCACGCCGAGCGCCCAGCGCTGCCACGCCGGTTCCTGAAAGATATGTAACATTTGCTCCAGATGGATGATCCGCCGCGCGTGCGACGCCGAGACTCTCGGATCACCCGCCACAACGCCCCGCAGCAGACTATAGACGACATATCCACCGACGCAAACAATCACCTCACGCGCAATGCGCAAGGGGCGACGTGCAATGAAGGGGATGCGGTATACGTGCGTTGCTTCCTGCCGCATGATTCCTCGCATGGGGCGAGTGCGGGCACCGATATTCGCCCGCCAGTGCAGGCGAACATGCACATCCGGTGCCGCTGCGAGAGGGCGGTTCGAACCGCCCTTACGAATCGGCGGAACGCTTCGCCATCTGCGAGAGCCAGCGCAGTTCCGCGCCGATCGTTGTCGGGTCGCCGTGGCCGGTATAGACGGTCGTTTCCGGCGGCAGGGTGGCGAGGCGGGCGAGGGAGCGGTGCATCGCCGCCTGGTCCGCGCCGGGGATGTCAATGCGGCCATGGCCGTTCGGGAAGAGCGTGTCGCCGCCGATCAGCGTGTTCGTCGTCGGCTCGTAGAGCACGATGCCGCCCGGCGAGTGGCCCGGTGTGTGCCAGACGGTGAAGATATACCGGCCGAGATGGAGCATATCGCCGTCGTTCAGGTAGCGGTCCGCCTTGGTCGGCGTGATGTCCGGCGCGAAATCTCCCATCATCCGCGGGTTGCGGATCATCGGTTCGTCCGCCTCATGGATGAGGAGCGGCGCGTTTGTCCCGGCCTGCATCGCCGCGTTGTCCGCGATGTGGTCCCAGTGACCGTGCGTGTTGATGAGCAGGGTGACGGTGTAGCCTCGTTTCGCCACCTCAGCGAGCACCATATCGGCGGACTCCGGCGGCGCGTCAATGATCCACGCCTCGTTCGTCTCCTCATCCGCGACGAGATAGGCATTGGTGGGTAGCGGCCCAGCCGGAAAGACTTCGATCTGCATGGCGATGGTTCCTCTCATGATAGTAGACAGTGGGCGGTGAGCAGCAAGCAGAATGCCTCAGAATCTCCTGCCCGCAGCCCACTGCTCGCTATTGTCGCACATCGCGTCAGGCGAAGGCGCGGTGCGCCGCGTCGAGCGCCAGGCCGCTGACGACGGAGCCGAAGGCATCCTGCACGCGGAGTTTGTCGGCGCCGAACGTCTCGGCGAGCAGACGCTGAAAGGAGGGGATGAGGGAGGAGCCGCCGGTATAGACCACGGCGTCCACCTGATTGGGCGCGACGCCGGCGGCGGCGAGCGCCTCATCAATG
>JAICJW010000056.1 GCA_025928215.1 Chloroflexia bacterium
GCCTGCCACGGTGAGAGGCAGGCTCAAGCCCGCCACCACCATGCTTTCACGCGTCAGCCTTCTTTCGGTGCGCTGCGCAACGCCGCGATCCGCTCGCGCCGTTCGGCGAGTCGCTGGCTGATGCGCGCCTCGACACCGCGTTCGGTGGGTTCGTAGTAGCGGCGGCCGCGCAGATTGGCGGGGAGGTGCTCCTGCGCGACGACCGCATCCGTGGTGTCGTGGGCATATTGATACCCTTTGCCGTAGCCGAGACCCTTCATCAGCCCCGTCGGCGCATTGCGGAGATGCAGCGGGACGGGATCATTGCGTGTCTCGGCGACATCCGCCTGCACCGCCTTGTAGGCGCGATAGAGGGCGTTACTCTTTGGGGCGACCGCCAGATACATGGCGGCCTCGGCGAGGGCGAGCGCCCCTTCCGGCATGCCGATGAAATGGACCGCCTGCTGCGCCGCCATCGCGACGACGAGCGCCTGCGGGTCGGCCAACCCGATATCCTCCGAGGCGGCGCGCACCAGCCTCCGGGCGACAAAGAGGGGGTCCTCGCCGGATTCGAGCATCCTGCCCATCCAGTAGAGGGTCGCGTCCGGATCGGAGTCGCGCAGCGATTTATGGAGGGCGGAGATCGCGTCATAGTGCGCATCTCCTCCTTGATCGTAAACGGCAGCGCGGCGTTGGGCGGCCTCCATCACCGTCTCGTCGGTGATGACGAGTATTCCTGCTTCGTCGGTCGTATCGGCGGCGAGAGCAGCAATCTCGAGCGTATTTAGAGCGAATCGCGCATCACCGTTCGCGAGGTTGACCAGCGCCGCGCGCCCCTCATCCGTCAGCCGGAGCGCCTGCTCGCCAAGCCCGCGCACCGGATCGGCGAGGGCCTGCGCGACAATCGCGGCGATCTCCTCGTCCGTGAGCGCATGGAGGACGAAGACACGGGCACGCGAGAGGAGCGGCGCGTTGACTTCGAAGGAGGGGTTCTCGGTCGTTGCACCGATGAAGATCACCGTACCATCTTCGACATACGGGAGAATGGCATCTTGCTGCGACTTGTTGAAGCGGTGGATTTCGTCCACAAAAAGGAGCGTCCGTTCGCCGCCCGCCGTGCGTCGCTGCTGCGCCTCACTCACGACGCGCCGGAGGTCCGCGACGCCCGCCGAAACCGCGCTGAGCGGCGAGAAGTGCGCGTTCGATTCGGCGGCGATAATGCGGGCGAGGGTCGTTTTTCCCGTGCCGGGCGGCCCCCAGAGGATGCAGGAGCGCACTGCATCCTGCTCGATTGCGCGGCGCAAGAGGCGACCCGGCCCGAGCAGATGTTCCTGCCCGACATATTCGCTGAGCGTGCGCGGGCGCATCCGCGATGCGAGCGGCTCACTCGATGCGTTCGGAGTTCCGGGTACCCGCTTGTGGGTGGATTCGATGTTCGCTGTTCGATGACTCACTCCGAACTCCGAACTCCGAACTTCGAACGCTCCTGTTCGTCCAGCCGTTTGTGGATCGTCGCGATCAGCGCTTCCGCCTCGTCGCGCGTCGTGACCGCGAGGTCGTCCATATCCTCAACGAGCGATTCCAGCCGATCGAGGAGGTCGAGCAAATCATATTCCGCCGTCGGGAGCGAGCGGGATGCCATAGCCTTCACCTCAGTATTCAGTACGCGTTATGCCTGGAACCAGACGGCGGCGGAGACGATGGCGATTGCCGCGAGTGCCACGCCCCCGAACTCGATTACATCGAACACCTGTACACGGTCCCGCAGTTGCGCCGCGCTCATGCCTGCGAGAAGGTAGAAGACCGCGAGCAGAAAGGCGCCGCCCGTCCATCCTGTTGCTGACCAGTAGTTAATCACCCACGTGACCTGACCGACGATCAGCGCGCCAACGACGGCGTAGACAATCCGGCGCAGAAGCGAGGCATGCTCGCCATCGGTCATCTGGAGAAGGAGAAAGAACGCGAGAATGGCAACCGCCGAAGCGGAAAAGACGGAGCGATACTTGTTGATATAGACCATCGCCAGCGCGATAAACCCAATCACATAACTGACGACCGTGAGCGAGGTGCGCGCGACATCCCGTGTGAAGCCTTCCGGTGCGACGAGCAGCGCGCGAGAGATCATCCCGATCAGCAGCGCCAGCCAGACGACGAGCGGCGCGACGAACCACCAGCGGCGGTCGTGATACACGGCGATCATGAGCAGGCCCGTGACGAGGGCGATGGCGGGGAAGAGTCCGGCGGTAATGCTCGGCAGTTCCGGACGCTCGTCGCGCCGCGCAATGAGCGCGGCGATCGCGCCGACGATGGCCGCCAGGAGCAGGCCGGGCAGCCAGAATTTCCAGCCATTCGGAGCACGGAGCGTAAATGCGACGCTTCCCCGCGCGGCGTAACGACGGGCGAGGAAGCCGAGTAAGCAGAGCAACCCTGCCCCGACGGTCCCGACGACGATCAGCGCGACGATAGCGAGGCGCGCCTCTGCCGGGAGTGGATCATCGAACGGCGCGACCTCGGTATCAGGGAACACCGGATCATCGCTGGCTTGCCACTCGGTCATGCTGTTCGGATCGTTTGCTGATTCTTCCATGGCCCCTCACGGTACGTACACCCCGACAGCGCGAGTGTACCAGAAAAGCCGCGATGGTGAGTTCGATGTTCGAAGTGGGATCGGAACCTTTCTTCGAACTCCGAACATCGAACTCCGAACTTCCCTGCTATCCCAGAGCGGCCTTGATGCGCTCCGCGACATCGCGCGTCATGCCGGGTGCGTTCGCCAGTTCCTCGACCGTCGCCTGCCTGATCTGCTTCACTGACCCGAACTGCGTCAGCAGTTGCTTTTTGCGCTTTGGCCCGATGCCGCGCACATCATCGAGGCTGGAATGCAACCCTGCCGCTGTCCGCTTCTGGCGATGGTAGGTGAGGGCGAAGCGGTGCGCCTCGTCGCGCACCCGCTGGATGAGATAGAGCGCCTGCGCATCGCGCGGCAAGATCACCGGGTCCTTCCGCCCAGGAAGATAGAGTTCCTCGTTCTGCTTCGCAAGGCCAACGATCGGTAAATTATCGAGGTTCAGCGCGCGCAAGGCTTCCAGCGCCGCGCCTAACTGCCCCTTGCCACCGTCAACAATAATCAGGTCCGGCCACGCCGACCAACCGGCGGCGTCGGTCGCATCCGGTGATTGAATACGTTTGAACCGGCGGCCGATCACCTCGTTCATCGAGGCAAAATCATTCGCCCCTTCCACCGTTTTGATCGCGAACTTGCGGTAGTCGCTCTTTTTCGGCCGGGCATCCTCAAAGACGACCATGCTGGCGACACTATTCGTCCCCTGCGTGTTGGAAATGTCGTAGCATTCGATCCGGCGCGGCCAGCCGTTGAGGCCGAGCGCGTCCTGCAATTCCGAAAGCGCGGCCGTCATCTTCTGCTCATCGGTCAGCCAGCGCAGGCGATCCTGCGCGAGATTTTCCGCCGCGCTCTCGGCGGTCATTGTGACGAGTTGCATCCGTTCGCCTCGCTGGGGAACGACGATCTCAACTTTGCCGCCTCTGCGACCGCGAAGGAAGTCCGCGAGTGCGCCCTGCTCGTCCGTGAGGAGCGCTTTCTGGAGAATGAGGAGCGGCGGCACGGCGCGCTGCGTACCGTAGTATTGCTCGACGAAGGACGAGAGGAGCGCGGCGTCGCTGTCATCTATCCGCGCACCCAGCAGCCGCAAATGCTCGGTGCCATGGATTTTATGGCCGCGGACATTGAGAACCTGCACCGACGCATCGCCTCCCTCGCCGCGCGCGAGAGCGATCACATCGGCATCGGCGTCGCGGCGCGAGACGATCTTTTGCCGCTGAAGGACGTGCTCCAGGGCGCGGATGTCCTCCTGATACCGCTGGGCGCGCTCGAATTGCAACTCCTCACTTGCCGCGTCTCGCCTGGAGACGAGATCGGCCTTAATTGTTTCGTCTTTCCCTTGGAGAAGAAGCCCGGCCCGGTTCAATTCCGCGTCATATGCCGCGAGGGTTGTCTTGCCGGCGCAGGGCGCGAGGCAGCGGTGGAGATGGTAATAGAGGCACGGACGTTGATCGCCCTTGATCGTCATCGTGCATTTGCGAAACTGGAAGAGGCGTTCGAGCAGGTCGAGCGTCCGTTGCGGCGAGCCACCGGTGGTGATCGGGCCGAAGTATCGCCCGCCATCGTTCGCGACCCGCCGTGTAATGACGACGCGCGGCCACTCCTCATTGGTGATCTTCAAATAGGGGTACGTCTTGTCGTCCTTCAGGAGGACATTGTAGTGCGGCTGGTATCGTTTGATCAGTTCGTTTTCGAGGATCAGCGCCTCGCGCGGTGTGTCGGTGCGGATCACCTCGAAGTCCGCGATGTGGCGGACGAGTTCGCGCGTCTTGCCGGTCATCGAGCGGGGCGAGCCAAAGTACGAGCGCACCCGATCGCGTAGCGATTGCGCCTTGCCGACGTATATCACCGTTCCGTTTGCGTCCTTCATCAGATAGACGCCGGGCGCGGCGGCGAGCGCCGCCAGCCGATCGGTGAAGTCGTGGCGCTCACCGGTTTGCCGGGGGCGCGGCGCGGTCCCGGTCGCGTCATCGAGCACGACCGACGTTTCGCGCGCTGTTGGTTCGTTCGTGGTCGGTTCGGTCACGGTGAAGGTGGAGGGCGGTACATCCGTATTCATGATACGATTGTACCAAATCGTCCGCGCTCCGGCAGCAGTCGGAAAGTGAGCAGCGTTATGGAAACTCCTGAGAGGTGCTATGTGGGCGGTTTGCCAACCGCCCCGCTGGCCCAATAGCAGCGTAAGAGAATGCGCAGCAAGCGGTAACGATGGCTGCGCGCTGGTCACTGCCTATCATTCACCACCTGTTACCCCCGTACGGACAGTACGTACGAGCAATTCCGTTGACAGTTCGATCCGCTTTCGCCTACAATGCGACGAGCGGTTCGTCATAAGGAGCAGTGTCCAATGGACCCGATGGACAGCGAGACAATCCGCCGCACCTTTGTTGAGTATTTCGTTCGGCACGGCCACCGCCTGTTGCCGAGTGCGTCGCTCATCCCGCCGAGCGACACCGGGTCGCTCCTGACGATCGCCGGGATGCAGCAGATCACGCCATTTTTCCTCGGTCTCGAACCGGCACCACAGCCACGACTTGTCACCGTGCAGAAGTGTTTTCGCGCGCCGGACATCGAGGAAGTAGGCGACGAGCGTCACACGACGTTTTTCGAGATGCTCGGCAATTTCTCGGTGGGAGATTATTTTAAGGAGGATGCGACGCGCTTCGCGTACGACCTGCTGACCAACGGATACGGTATTGATCCCGAACGGCTCTATCCCTCGATTCATCCGGAGGATGCGGAGGCCCGTGCATGCTGGAGCGAGATCGGCTTCGCGCCGGAGCGTATCGTACCCCTGGAGGAGAACTGGTGGTCGCCCGGCCCGATTGGCCCCAACGGCCCGGACTCAGAGATCTATATAGACCGAGGCCGTCAGTACGGAAAGGATTTCCCGGCCGGTGGCCCCGATCGGGACGACCGCTATCTGGAAACGTGGAACCTCGTCTTTATTCAGTATGCGCGCAGCGCGGATGGCGAGAACGTGCGGCTTGCCAGCCCGCATATTGACACGGGCATGGGGTTGGAACGCCTCTCGCTGATTATCCAGGGCGCGCCGACGGTGTACGAGACCGATCTATACGAGCCGATTGTCATGAAAGCGGCGCAGGTCGCGAATGTCGTCTATGGGCGGGAAATGAATGTCGATCGCGCGTTGCGGATCATTTCCGATCACAGTCGGGGCATTACCTTTCTTGTCAACGATGGCGTCTTGCCGAGCAACGAGGGGCGAGGCTACGTCCTGCGACGCGTCTTGCGGCGGCTGATCCGGCAGGGGCGATTGCTCGGCATCGAGCGGCCCTTCGCGACGGAGACTGTCGGTGCGGTGATCGACAAGATGGCGCGCAGTTACCCGGAACTGCGGGAGCGGGAGGCGCACATTCTTCGCGTCGTCGAGCGCGAGGAGGAGACCTTCGGGCGGACGTTGCAGGCGGGCCTTGGGCGTTTCGTGACGATGACGCAGGAATTGCAGCGGCAGGGAACGACCGAGATCCCCGGTGAGCAGGCGTTTCGTCTCTATGACACGTTCGGTTTCCCACCCGATCTGACGCGTGAACTTGCGGTTGAGCAGGGGCTGACAATTGACGAGCCGGGCTTCGAGCGCGCGATGCTCACCCAGCGCGCGCAAAGCCGTTCGCACGCCGCGTTCGACAAGGCGGCGATGGCGAACATGCAGACGATTGGTGGCCTTGGTCTCACCCCGACGAAATTCCTCGGCTACGAGATGACGGAGGCGGATGCAACAATCGTGGCGATCATCGGTGATAACGGCGCGCAGCCGGGTGCGGAGGCGGGAGAGACGGTTATGGTATTCCTGGACCGTACACCGTTCTATGGGGAGTCGGGCGGACAGGTTGGCGACACTGGTCTGCTGACTGCGGAGACGGGCATTTTTGCGGTCGTGGACACGAAGCGACCGAATGCCTCACTCGTCGCGCATCGTGGGCACGTCATCGAGGGGTCATTGCGGGTGGGTGATGGCGTGCGGGCGGCGGTAGATTTCGCGCGGCGGTCGGCGATCCGTCGCAATCATACGGCGACGCATTTGCTCCACCGCGCGCTGCATATCGTGCTGGGCGAGCACGCGAAGCAGGCGGGATCGCTCGTCGCGCCTGATCGGTTGCGCTTCGATTTTTCTCACTCCGGTGCAATGACGGACGATGAGTTGCGGCGCGTCGCGGAGATTGCCAATGATCAGGTGCTTGCCGATACGCCGGTCGTAACGACGACAATGGCCTACGACACGGCGGTTGCAGGCGGTGCGACGGCGCTCTTCGGTGAGAAGTACGGGGAGACGGTGCGCGTCGTGCAGGTCGGCGATTACTCGAAGGAACTATGCGGCGGCACGCATGTTCGGCGGACGGGTGAAATCGGGCCGCTCATTATCATCGGCGAAGAGAGTTCGGCGGCCGGAGTTCGGCGGATTGAGGCGATGACGGGTGTGCCGGCGATTGAGTATATCGGCGCATTACAAACGATGGTTAGCCAACTGGCGACCGAATTGCGCGGCACGCCGGAGGAATTACCCGATCGTATCCATGCTCAACGCGATCAATTGCGTGTGAAGGATCGTGAGATTGAGGATCTTCGCACCCAGTTGGCGCGGGCCACAGTCGGTAGCCTGCTCGATCAGGCACACTCCGTGGATGGCGCACGCGTGCTCGTGGCGCGTGCGGAGGCGGGGGACTTGGGCCGGTTGGGCGACCAACTGCGCGATCATCTCGGCCCAAGCGTCGTCGTCCTTGGCAGTGTGGACGATGGGAAAGCGAAACTCCTCGCGCTCGTATCGGAAGAATTGATCGCGAAAGGCATCACGGCAGGGGCAATCCTTCAAGCAGCCGCGCCCGTGGTCGGCGGTCGCGGTGGCGGACGGGAAACGCGCGCTCAGGGCGGCGGTCCGAACGGCGGCGCCCTCGATGCGGCGCTCGATGCCGCCCGGCAGCACATCGCGGCGCGGCTGGAGAGGGAGTGAGGACTGAGGGACATGGCCTCGGCCTCCGCAATTGGCATGATGGCTGAGGAACGGGCAACGGTATGAACAACGAGCAGCAGGAAAAATACGGTGGCATGCACGGGCGCGGTCTACAGTCCTCAGTCCTCATGCCCCCCAGAGGGCACCCGCCGTCCCTACCTGTCATTCGTGTCACGCAGCATTCGACGCTCGAACGAGTACTGGACCAACTGCGGGATGGCCCGCCAGGCAGTGTGACTCTCCTTCTCGATCCACTCTCGGTCCTCTTTGCCACCCCGGATCATTTTCGCGCGCTGGATGCCGTACGACTGGCGCGTCGGCTCTCCATCACGATCGAGGTCGCGGAGGCGCACCGAACGGGGCTGGCGCTGGCGTTCGGCTACCGCGTGCGCCCACCCGGCAACCATCCCGAAGAAGGCACCGCGCCAGTCCCGGACATCCACTATGGGCCACCGAATCGCACGGGAGCGATCCACGTTGCCGCCCGCCCGGTAGCGCTGCCCGTTGAAGATGCGCCGGCCCACGATACCGACCGCGTGCGTGTTGCGCGGCACGGTTGGCGGAGGGTGCGTATTCTCCTTGCCATCGTGTTGGTCCTCCTCTGCGTCATTGGCGGTGCGAGCGCAACGGTCTGGCATGTTCATACTGCCGATGTCACGGTGCAGCCATTGGAGGAGTCATTCTCACGGGCAGTCACCTTCGCGGTCTCCGTAACGCCGACCAACGATCCGAACGCCCTCCAGACAACGATGTTTGAGACGACGATCACGCGAGAAGGGGATGCTGCCGCGACGGGCACGGCAACGGTGCCGGATGGCACCGCGTCGGGCGTGATGACCTTCCGTAGCCGCGCTGACGGTGCGACAACGCTCAAGTCCGGCACGACGCTCAAGGGGCCGCGAGATGTCTCGTATGTCCTTCAGAGCGATGTCGTCGTACCGGGGTTGGATTTTGTCCGTGGTCAATTGGGGGAGGCGAGCGGGAAAGTCCGTGCCTCGCAACCGGGTCCGGTCGGCAATCTCGGCGGTGGATTCTCCGCCCGGTACACCGACAACGTGACCTACATCAGCGGCGAACTTACCGGCGGCACCGAAAAGCAGGTCTCCGTTGTCAGCGATGATGACATCGCGGGCGTCCGCGCCAAGCTCGAACGCGATTTGCGGATGCATGCGTTGACTGAGGTGAACGCGGCTCTCCCATCCGGGACGACGGCGCTCAACGATTATCTCACACTCCGCCCACCCGTCGTGACGGCGCAGCCCACCACCGGGACCCAGGCCGACTCCGTCCATGTGCGCATGGTGATCACCGCACAAATCCCGGTCTACCAGAATAGCGACTTCGACGCGCTTATTGACCGGCGATTGACAGAGGCCGTCCGGGACGCGAATCTCGCGGCGGGCGGGACGAAGCAGGTTCTCCCGGAAACGGTTACGAAGTCGAAACCAGTCTTTGTGGATGTGCAGGGGCCACTCGTGCGCTATTTCGCCACAGTAACAGGCAAGACGCGAACGGTCATTACCGACGCCGACCTGGCGCGGATACGCGCGGCCCTGGTTGGGCGAGATGCGCGGGGCGCCCAACTAGTTTTGAGCGGCGAGCAGGGGTTGGGTGGGTATGCCATTCATTACGGCCCCTCATGGCTCCCGAGACCATTCCGTGAACGTATGCCACGAACATCGTCCCATATTGATCTTCGTGTTGGCGGATCGGGATGAGCACTACCATCCCACCCGCAGAGCGCATCATTGGCCTCGATGTCGGGACGCATCGGATCGGCGTGGCGGTGAGCGACGAACAACAGATCATCGCCTCACCGGAGGCGACCCTACACATATCCCAAAAGAACGATGGCATAGATGAAGGAATTCGCGAAATTCTTGCCCTTATCCAGCACTATGGTACACGGCGCGTGGTTGTGGGCCTGCCCCGGAATATGAAGGGGGAGCGGGGCGTTCAAGCGGTATGGACGGAGCAGTTCGTCGAGCGGTTACGGGCGACGCTTCAACCGCTGAACGTATACATATCCTTAATAGATGAGCAACTCACAACCGCCCAGGCTGCTCGAACCTTCCAAAGTCCACGCGGACATGCGCGGGGCGCGTGGTCCGCGGAGGAAACGAAAGTGCAACAGGAAACCCGCAACCGCCGACGCGGTAAACAACCGGCGAAAGAGGGGAGGGCGACCCTCGATGCCCGTGCCGCCGCGCTCATCTTGCAGGCATACCTTGACCGGCGTCGTCATCGCGCAACAACTGACGAACGGATGCCCTCCGGCCAGTAGCGAGAGGGGAGTATGTGCTATACTTGATGCTGTTATTGAGAGGATCTCCACGACCAACTTTACACGCAGGGAACAATATATGAGCAATGGAAGGAGTATCAGATGCGAGACCAGGTGTTGACCGCGCTCAACAAAGTTCGCCCGGCCTTACAGGCGGATGGCGGCGATCTCGAATTAGTCGAAGTGACCGAGGATGGCGTCGTGATGGTCCGGCTGCACGGTGCGTGCGGAGGCTGCCCGATGTCCACCATGACCCTGACCTATGGCATTGAACGATTCCTCCGGCAGCAAGTCCCAGGGGTTACTCAACTCGTCCCGGTCGAGTAGGGAAGGAATCGGTAGTCAGTCCACCTGAAATGAAATTGAGAGAAGCGGAGCCGTGCGGCTCCGCTTCTCTATCGTTTTGATCAGCGGCCACTGGCTACTGGATCGCGTCCCGCTCGAGCCGGTCATAGCCGTCATCGCTCCGCGGCAAGATCTGGTCGTGCGACATGTGCGATGCTTCCTCGTGCAGGAGATCAACATCCTGCCGGAAGACGAACGTCCGCCCGCTCATCTCGTCGCGCACATAGTTGAGCGTGTGATCGTCCATCCAGCGATAGATGGTGGGGCGGGTGACACCGAGGCGTTGCGCGGCGCTGCCGATGCTCATCAATTCGCTCGCATCCACCGCGCGCAATTTCGCCTGCGAGAGCATTTTGCCGAGTGGCTCCTCCCAGAATGAGCGCGGCACCTGATATTGATCTTCGCCGGCGGGCCAGAAAAGCAGTTCGAGTACCGAGTTCACGGCCCGAAAGACTTCCTCTTGATTCGATTGCTCTTCACCGCGTGCCAACCGCCCAAGGTGATAGAGGTCCTGCCCCAGGGGCCCTTCGCGCAACCCCTCAACCGAAACTGCGTCCGGCCCCTTGCCGAAGAGTTTCAGATGATAGCGATGCATCTGGCTGTACACGAGGCGAAGCGTCTTGTCGATCGTCTCTTGAAACGGTGACGTGTCGGCCATCATCCATTCCTCCCCAAATCCTGCGCGGCGTCGAAGCGCTGTGGAACGCTTGTACGGACGAAGCATACGTCACACATTGTACGTGCGGTTACGATCTTCTGTCAACTAGGTGACACGGACATGAGAATAGTGCGCTACCCCAATAGTCGAAGCGCGTCAGAAGGGAAGATGAACCTTGTGCTCTTAAGTGGAAATGTCGCTTAACTTCTCTTATGCGACATCAGCCTACTACTCGACCTCCACCGGCCGTGCCGGCTCCTCCAGGGTGGCGAAACCATCCCGCACCGATGCAGCGATGTAGCCGAAGGTCTGACGGAAATATGCGGGGTATTTCTCCCATTCTTCGCTCATCCCCGGCGAGAACTTCATCCCCGTCGCTTTCGCGTCATCGCCCTCAACGGTGATCTCCGCGAGCAGTCCGAGCCGTGCGAGGGTCACGCGATCCGCGAGACGCATGATCTGGATCAACAGGTCCTTGAAATCTTCCACACTATCCTCATTTCGGCAGCGCATCCACCAGCATTCACCTTGTAGCGTATACGAGCAATGAGCAATGAGCAATGAGCAATGCGTGAGCAGTTCGAGGTTTGGAGTGCGCAGGATGGGCAGCGGACGATCTCCTCCGGCCCGTCTGTGCTATACTCGTGTTGTTCGATCCGGCCTTGTCTGCGCACTACTCGCTGCTCACTACCATGGAGGGACATCGGTTGGCTCGAACGCTCAATCCGCCCGTAGTAGCGTCGGGAGACGCGGCAACCGTGGGGACCGTTGACTGGTATCTGCGCGTGGTGGTCTTCGTCAGTGGCGGCGTCAGTATCGGCATAGAATTGGCGGCGTCGCGTCTTCTCGCACCGTTCTTCGGCACATCGCTCTTCATCTGGGCAAATCTGATTGGCCTGACTCTGATCTATCTCTCCATCGGCTACGCCGTCGGCGGGCGGATCGCTGATCGGTGGCCGCATCTCACGCTTTTGTACGCCATCACCTCCGTCGCGGCATTTGTCACCGGCCTCGTCCCACTCCTGGCACAGCCGATCCTTGCGAAAAGCCTCACCGCCTTCGATACGCTCTCCCTCGGCGGTTTCTACGGCTCCCTCGTGGGGACGCTCGTCCTCTTTGCGATTCCGGTCACATTGCTCGGCTGCGTCTCTCCTTTTGCCATCCGGCTGGCGCTCGCATCGGTCGCGGGAGCGGGCAATACCTCAGGATCACTATACGCCCTGAGCACGGTCGGCAGCATCGTCGGAACCTTCGTGCCGACATTCCTTCTCATCCCGCGCCTCGGCACATTTCGCACGTTTTACCTCTTCGCGATCACCCTCCTCGCAGCATCCGTCATCGGCCTGCTCCGTGCGCCACACACGCGAATATCCATTCGCCTCCTCATCGCGACCGCGCTCCTCCTCGCGCTCATGGTGGGGATCGCCGGGTTCGGGCATCGCGGCTTCGTCCGTCCCCTTGATGCCGGCCGTCAGGTCATCTGGCAAGGTGAATCTGCCTATAACTTCATACAGGTCGGGCGCAATCCCGCCACGGGCGCGCGCGAACTCTATCTCAACGAGGGCCATGCGATTCACTCGCTCTATTATCCGGGAGATGCGATCCAGCCACTCAGCAATGGCCCGTGGGATTATTTCGCCGTTGCTCCCTTCTTCGTGGCGAATCAGCGCCCCGATGCGATCAAGGACGTCTGTATCATCGGCCTCGCCGGGGGGACGGTCGCGCAGCGGATGGATCAAATCTATGGCCCCGGCCTGCGGATTGACGGTGTGGAAATAGATCCAACGATCGTCGATGTCGCCCGCAAATTCTTCAATCTCGACGCCTCTCACGTCAATGTGATCGTGCAGGATGGCCGCTATTATATGCGAACGACTGAGAAGCGATACGACGTCATCGCGGCGGATGCCTACCATCAGCCGTACATCCCCTTCCAGTTGACGACGCGGGAGTTCTTTCAAGAAGCGTACGATCACCTCAACGCTAACGGGACGTTCATCGTCAACGCGGGGCGCTCGAATACCGATTTCCGCCTCGTTAATGTGATCAGTGACACGATGCGCTCGGTTTTCCCGAATGTCTATTTGATTGACACCCCGTCGTTCACCAACACAATGGTGGTCGGAACGAAGGGTCCGTCCTCGCTCGCGAATTTTGCGGCGAATATCAACGTTGCTCGACAGGCCACCCCGAACTCCGCGCTCGTCACACTCGGCGATGCAGCGATCAAAGATGGGCATCTCCGCGAAGCCGCCCCCGGCCCACACATCTTCACCGACGATCTTGCGCCGGTGGAAGATCTGATTGATCGCATCCTCCTCGACTATGCCCGCAAGGGCGGGACATAGCGACATGACGAGGCTCGCACCCTGCATTCTTCCCGCCCTGACAACGATCCCCTGGCTGCGCCACGTCGTGACGACGCGGGATGAGACGCTGCCCGTCGGCGGGGATATGAGTTTCACCACAGGCGTCGCCGACCCGGAAGGGATTATCGCCAATCGGAGCGGCTGGCTCAGGATGATTGGCCGCACGCCGGATCAGGCCGTGCTCAGCGGCCTCGTCCACGGCACCGAGGTTCGCGCCGTAGATCACACCGACGCAGGAAGGGGCATCAGGACGCCGACGACCGCCATTCCGTGCACGGATGGCATGATGACAGACGAGCGGGGCCTCGCCTTGATGATGTGCTTCGCCGACTGCGTACCGCTGATTGTCGTGGATACGGCACAGCGCGTCATTGGCCTCGCCCACGCCGGTTGGCGCGGCACACTGGCGGGCATGGCCAGTGAACTGGTGACGGGGATGCGCCAGCGATACGGCTCTCAGCCGGAGACGATGACTGCCGTCATCGGGCCAAGCATCGGGCCACGGGTCTATGCAGTCGGCCCGGAGGTCGTCTCGGTGTTCACGGACGCATACCCGGAGGATCGGCTGATCTCCGACGATGGCATCCAGCCACGCCTCGACCTCTGGAAAGCGAACGCGGCGCAGTTCCGGCGTGCGGGGCTTGGGGAGGCGGCGATTCATCCGAGTGGGATATGCACGTTCGAGCAGGGTGCGCGTTTCTTCTCACATCGCTATGCCCAACGGCACAACGAGACCGAGGGGCGATTCGCGGTTCTGCTCTCCATTGAGGAGTGATCCGCCATGTCCGATGCAGCTATTGTTCAGGAAAACGTGTTACGCATCCGCGCGCGGATCGCTGAGGCCTGTCACCGCGTTGGGCGGAACGCCGACGAGGTAACGCTGATCGGCGTGACAAAGAGTGTCAACCGCTCGATAGCCGACGCATTGATTGCCGCAGGCGTCCACGACATCGCGGAGAACCGCGTCCAGGACGCAGTGGCGAAATTCGGTCGGCGCAGTTCCTCCCCTCCCCTCCCGGCTGAAGTCCGGTTACACATGATCGGCAACCTGCAAACAAACAAGGCGCGCGATGTCGTCAACCTCTTCACGATGATTCACTCCATCAACCGTACGGCGGTCGCTGCCGCGCTCCAACATGAAGCGGCGCGGCAGGGTCTTCAACGCGATATTCTCATCGAGGTAAATACGGCAGGGGATGAGGCGAAGCAAGGTGCGGATCTGAGTGAGGTTTTGCACCTAAAGGGATATGTCATCGAAAAGTGCGATAGATTGCGACTCGTCGGGCTTATGACGATTGCCCCAGAAGTCGCGGATGCCGAAGAGACGCGGGCGGCATTTCGGTCTCTCCAACTCCTGCGCGAGCGGTTGGTAGCGGCCGACCCCGCACATCCGCTCCCGATTCTCTCAATGGGTATGTCGAACGACTTCCCTATCGCGATCGAGGAGGGCGCGACGCACGTACGGGTGGGGCGCGCCCTCTTTGTTGGTCTCGCCTCCCCCGCCTAAGCAGGTAGCCAATCGAACTTGGACGAGGTCACCCCTGCGAGATGCAGTAGCTGCTCGGGCGTCCGCCCGGTTCGCCGCCAC